>NZ_JBFUKD010000016.1:0-21755 GCF_056401005.1 Microvirga sp. P4_G7
CCGATGAACGCACCCGCAATTCCCCACAGAAAACTCCAGAAAAAGACCGAGAACAGCACCAGGAACGGCGACATGGACAGTGCCGTGCCGGAGACCCTGGGCTCCAGGTAACTCCCGATCAAAAACTGAATCAGATTCAAGCAGGCGAAAACGATGACCGCCATCTGCCAGGATTCGAACTGGCCTATCGCGAAGAGCGTCGGGAACACCGTTGCGACGAGCGGTCCGATAAAGGGGATATAGTTGAGCGCAAAGGCAATCGCTCCCCATTCGGATGCAAGCGGCAACCCGGCCAACGTGGCAAAGGCCCAGACAAGGGTTCCAGTCATCACGCTCATCGCCGTACGGACGACCATGTAGCGCCGGAGTTTCTTCGCCGTGTCCGCGCCGCCCACAAGCAGCATCGTCCCGATGGCCGCGTTCTTGAGCCGACGCAACTTCGCGGCAATCACGTCCACCTCGAGCAGACCGAGAATGACGTAGATGAGAACGACAAGAGAAAAGCTCAGCGTGCTGTTGAGGCGCGTCGTCAATTCCTGGAAGATCCGGATCAGCCAACCGACGTTGAAGTRTTCGGCCCAAAGGCCGGCAATCACGATACCGTGGCCCTCCAGCCATGCGGTCGCCTGCAGATAAAGGAGCTGAAAGCGTGCCGCGTCGTTGACGACATAACGTCCGACCCGACCGAATCCCCAGGCGACGACCCATGCGAAAACAGCCAGAGCGAACACGGTAAGCAACACGCTCACGGCCAGAGCGACAAGTTGGGGCAATCTCTCCTGCAATGCTCTTTGAACGGGCCACATGATCGCGATGATGAAGAGGGCAAAGGCTAAAGGAGCAAAGACCGAGCTGGCGAAATAGAGCGCGGCCACCACGGCGATGACGGTGCATATTCCGATCATGGCGGAAAGCCCGCGGGAAGCCGGGTTATGAGAAAGAGTGGCCATGGCCGAGATCCCCAGCGATACCGACGAGAGGTTCGCTTCCTTAAGCACCGTGCACGATCAAGCTCTGCCTTTGCAACTCCATCAAGGCAAAGAGCCGGACCGGCGAAATCGAAAATCGGGGCTCATGTACCCTTCAAATATATGAGATTGCTTTGCTTTTTCGATGATCTGATTTTCCGAGCACCGATTGTCGGAGTTGGGCATACTCGTTCGTCCTAAGACCGAGAGACAAGAGAACCGAATGCTGTACGCCATACTTTGCTACGATTCCGAGGACGTCGTCAGTTCCTGGACCAAGCAGGAAGACGATGCGTTGATGGAGCGCCTCCACGCTGTCGAGGACAAGATCGCGGCGCAAGGCCGGCTTGGCCCCGTGGCACGGCTGATGCCGACCACCGCCGCCACCACCGTGCGCAAGGGTCGGGAATCATTCGTCATCGACGGCCCGTTCGCGGAAACGAAGGAACAACTCCTCGGATTCTACATCGTCGAGAGCGAGACCCTCGACGGCGTAATCGAGACGGCCCGCGAACTCGCCAAGGCCAGCACCCACGGGACAGGAGCGTTTGAAATCCGTCCGGTTCAGCTATTGAATCCTGGAAGTCTGTCGCCGTGACCGACCTTGCCTGGATCGACTCCGCTCTCACGTCAGCGAGACCGCAGGCGATCAGCGCTTTGCTCCGCTACTTCCGCAACCTGGACGCAGCCGAGGAAGCGTTTCAGGAGGCCTGCCTTCGGGCGCTCAGGAACTGGCCGCAGAACGGCCCGCCTCGCGATCCCGCCGCTTGGCTGATCTTCGTCGGCCGCAACGCCGCCATCGACGAAGTGCGGCGGCAAGGTAAGCAGCAAGCGTTGCCTCCGGACGAAGTGATCTCGGACCTGGAAGACGCGGAGGCAAATGCCGTCGATCGGCTCGACGGCGCTCATTACCGCGACGATATCCTGCGGCTATTGTTCGTCTGCTGCCATCCGGATCTGCCGGCAACACAGCAGATCGCACTGGCACTGCGCGTCGTTTCGGGGCTGTCCGTCAAACAGATCGCTCGCGCCTTTCTCGTCAGCGACGCCGCCATGGAGCAACGCATCACCAGGGCCAAAAACCGCATCGCGAAGGCAGACGTACCGTTCGACACGCCGGGCGCGGTCGAACGCTCGGAGCGGCTCGGGAGCGTGGCGGCGATGATCTATCTTGTTTTCAACGAGGGCTATTCGGCGAGCGGGCAAGAGGTGTCGGTCAGAGCACCCCTCTGTGACGAGGCGCTCCGTCTCGCGCGTCTGCTCCTGCGGCTCTTTCCGACAGAACCCGAGATCATGGGGCTGATGGCCCTCTTGCTGCTCCAGAGCGCCCGCGCGCGAGCCAGATTCGATGCCGACGGCGCGATCGTGCTCCTCGAGGATCAGGATCGCTGCCTCTGGGACAGAAAGATGATCGCCGAGGGCCTTGCGCTCATCGACAAGGCCATGCGCCACCGGAAACCAGGGCCCTATCAAGTCCAGGCCGCGATCGCTGCGTTGCATGCGCGGGCTGCGCATCACGAGGACACCGACTGGGCCGAGATCGACCTCCTGTATCGGACCCTGGAACGTCTGCAGCCTTCACCGGTGATCACGCTCAACCGATCGGTCGCGGTCGCGAAGGTGAAGGGCCCGCAAGCCGCGTTGACTTTGATCGAACCGCTCGCGCCACAATTGTCGGGCTATTTCTATTTCTTCGGCGTCAAAGGCGCCCTGCTGATGCAGCTCGGCAGAGCGGATGAAGCCCGCGCTGCTTTCGATAAGGCTATCTCCCTCGCCAATACGGCTGCCGAGGCTGCGCATATCCGCGGGCATCTGGACCGGCTCGTCGGGAAATCCAAAATCAATCGCGAAATCCGATCCAAAAAATAACGATCATTGTCGGGACGAAGATCGACCGACCGTCTTAGAGACAGGTCATTTCGCGGAGGAGAGAGATGGTGACGCAGACAAACGAGGCGCAGATCCGTGCGCTGATCGATGCTCAGACCGATGCGATCCGGAACAAGGACGTCGCTGGCGCGCAAGCGCTCGCGGCAACCAGCATCGTACGCTACGACCTTGCGCCGCCCCTGCAATGTAAGGGATCCCAAGCCCTCGACGAAGCAGGTTTGCAATCATGGTTCGATTCGTTCAAAGGACCGATCGGGCTGGAAATACGTGATCTTGTCGTGACTAACGATGGCGACACCGCTTTCTGCTATGGGTTGGCGCATATGCAAGGCGCGCGCACGGACGGAAGCGAAACCGATCTCTGGTTTCGCCAAACGACTTGTTTGCAGAGAAAGGGCGATCGCTGGCAGATCGTCCACGAGCACGCTTCCGTTCCTTTCTATATGGACGGCAGCTTTCGCGCCGCGGTCGATCTCACGCCGTGACGATATGAGTTCAAAGTGGGAATGTTTCGGGGGAAAAGAATGGTGAAATTTGTGTTGATCGTCGGCGCCATCGTGGTCGCCGCTCTGGTGGTCGTTCTGCTGATTGCATCGACGAGGCCAGATACTTTCCAGGTGGAACGCAGCACCGATATCAAGGCTCCGCCGGACAAGATTTTCGCGCTGATCAACGACTTCCAGAAATGGCGCTCATGGTCACCATACGAGGCTTTGGACCCGCAGATGAAGAGATCCTACAGTGCCAATCCGGTTGGAAAGGGAGCCGTCTACACATGGAACGGCAACGGAAAAGCCGGCGAAGGGCGCATGGAGATCACGGATGCCGCACCTGGCTCCCATGTAACTTTGAAGCTCGATTTCATCAGGCCCTTCGAAGGTCACAACATGGCGGGTTTCAAGCTGCGGCCGAACGCTAGCGGCACGAAGGTAACCTGGGTCATGGATGGGCCGTCGCCGCTCATTGCCAAGGTCATGGGTCTCTTTGTCGACATGGACCACATGATCGGGAAAGACTTTGAAACCGGCCTTGCGAACATCAAAGCCATCGCGGAGCGATAGTCTGACTTGCCAAAGCCCATTGGGAAACCAATGGGCGTACCCCTATCGCGCCGATGCCGTGTCGCCTTCGATTGACTAAACTCAGGAGGATCCAAACGTGGAAGGCTGACGCATGTATCGTTCCAGTGGCGCGCGCAAGGTCCTTTTCGTCTATGGCACACGCCCAGAGGCGATCAAAATGGCTCCTCTTGTGGGAGCGCTCCAGCGATCGGCCAATATACAGCCCGTCGTAGCCGTCACCGGGCAGCACAGAGCCATGCTCGACCAGGTCAACGAACTATTCGGCATTCGTCCGAGCCACGATCTCGACATCATCACGGAGAGACAGCGGCTCCAGGATATCACCACGCGGGCCCTCAATGGCGTCTCAGATGTCATTGCGGTTGAGAAGCCAGACGCGGTTCTCGTTCAAGGTGACACGACGACGTGTCTGGCTGCCGCCCTTGCCGCCTTCTACCAGCGCGTCCCGGTCATCCATCTCGAGGCTGGCTTGCGCACGCGCGATTCCAACAATCCATTTCCTGAAGAGACCAATCGTTGCCTCACAACCCAGCTGACGGCGGTCCATCTCGCCCCAACTCCGACCTCACGCGCAAATCTGCTGATGGACGGCGTTCCCGCGGAGCGGATTTACATCACCGGCAACACCGTCATCGACGCCTTGCTCGATGTGGTTTCCCGTGACCTGCCGATCGAGAACGGCGATCTCGCGAAAGTCAAAGGACGGAAGACGGTCCTGATAACAGCCCATCGCCGCGAATCCTGGGGCGAGCCCATGGCTGCGGCAGCGCGCGCCATCGCGCGGATGGCCCACGCTTTTCCCGATGTCGCCTTCCTCCTCCCCGCGCATCTCAACCCGGTCGTGCGCGAGGTGCTCCTTCCGCCATTGCAGGGACTGTCGAATGTCGTCATCACGTCGCCATTGACCTATAGCGACTTCGCGCGGGCCATGAACGAGGCGAGCATCGTTCTGACCGATAGTGGAGGCGTTCAAGAGGAAGCGCCGAGCCTCGGTAAGCCGGTGCTGGTGATGCGGGAAACGACAGAGAGACCGGAGGCCGTAGCGGCCGGTACAGTGAAATTGGTGGGTACGGCCGAGGACGTCATCTTCGATGAAGTTTCGACCCTCTTGAAAGACCGCAAGGCTCACGGAGCCATGTCACGTGCCGTCAATCCTTATGGCGACGGCAACGCGTCCGCTCGGTGCATCGGTGCGATCGAACACTTTTTCGGAATGGCGCCGCGCCCTGCGGACTTCAGTCCAGTTGCCGGCAGGGCGCATGTGCGGCGTGACCTAGCGCCACGCCCCGCGCGTGTCATAGACCACCTTGCCGCCCAACCTGCTGCGGCCCAATGATTTGAATTGATCGTGCTCCACCAGGAGCACGACGATGTCAGCGCGTTCGACCGCTTCGGCGGTCCGCTCCATCTTCAGGTTGGGATAGTTTGTGAGCGCGCGCGGAACACAATCAGCATAGGGATCGACGACCAGGATATCGACGCCAGGTAGTCCTTTCGCGATCAGATCGACGACTTCGATCGCCGGAGATTCCCTCACGTCGTCGACGTTCGCCTTGAACGTCAAACCGAGGCACGCAATTGTCGGAGAATTGAATCGGCCGGCTTTGGCAATGACCTGCTTGGCCACGTAGTGCGGCTTGTCGTCGTTGACCTCGCGGGCGGTGCGGATCAGGCGGGATAGCTTCGGCTCGGCAGCGACGATGAACCAGGGATCGACGGGGATGCAATGTCCACCGACGCCGGGACCTGGACTGAGGATATTCACACGCGGGTGCCGATTGGCGAGCCGAATGATCTCCCAGACATCGAGATGCAGCGACTCGCTGATCATCGACAGTTCGTTGGCGAAGGCGATATTGACGTCGCGATAGGCGTTCTCCACCAGCTTCGCCATTTCAGCGCTGGCCGCGTCCGTCAACAGGACTTCGCCCTGCGCGAACACGCGGTAGATCGAAGCGGCCCGCTCCGAGCACCGACGCGTGATACCGCCGACCACCCGGTCGTTGGTGATGATCTCGATCATGATGCGCCCGGGCAGAACACGCTCCGGGCAATGGGCAACGTAAATCTCGGCCAAACTGTCGTTGTCATGCGGCATCTTGAGATCGGGGCGCAGCGCCCCGATCCACCGGCTGACTTGCTCCGTCGTGCCGGGAGGCGACGTCGATTCGAGAATCACGATCGCACCCGACTTCAGTTTCGGGGCGATCTGTTCGGCTGCGGCCTGAACGTAAGACAGATTGGCGGTGTGATCGCCGTTGAACGGTGTCGGCACCGCAATGACATACGCGTCAGCCTCGGGCATCTCGACCGTAGCCGTGAGGCGGCCCATCGCTACTGCGCCGCTGACCGCTACGGCGAGATCAGGCTCGATGAACGGAACGCGTCCTTGAGAGACAGCACTGACGATGTCGGGGTTGATATCCACCCCGACAACTTCGATCCCGCGTGTTGCGAGAGCAGCGGCTGTCGGGAGCCCGATATAACCGAGGCCGACAATGGCCAGTCGGCCGGAAAATACATCAGTCATTGCAGAGGCTCCCGCAGATCCGGCGAAAGCCGCGACCCAAATACTCGCTGATCGAAACGACGAAGTGGCACTATTCTACTCACCGATCGAAAGGGAGGCGATGGATGGAAAACCTCCCGCATCACCAGAAACACGAATTCGGTGTTCGTCGTCAGGTAGCGCCCGAACATTCGTCGTGGCTCCTGAAGCAGGCGATAAGCCCATTCCATGCCCGCTCTCTGCCACGCCACAGGCGCGCGCTTCGTGATGCCGGCGAGCACATCGAAGGAGCCGCCGACGCCGTGAAGGATCGGTACGTTCAGATCATTCTTGTACGCCCCGAGAAAGATCTCTTTCTTGGGCGAGCCCATACCCAGAAACAACATGTCCGCCCCCGATTGCTCTATGTCCGCCGCGATCTTCGCGCCATCGGCATCCGAAAAGTAACCGTCGTGACTTCCGGCGATTCTCAATCCGGGGAACCGCGTCTCAAGACGTGCGACAAGTGCTTTCAGGACATCCGGTCTGGCACCGAGCAAGTAAACAGAACGCTTCTCGCGATGGGCGAGACCGAGGAGCTCTTCGAAGACGTCGATCCCAGCAACGCGCTCGGGCAACGGTTGTCCGAGAATACGGCTTGCCCACACGACGGATTGACCATCAGCCAGCAGGAGATCGCACTCGAGAAGCGAGGCGCGGAGCGCCGCGTCCTTCCGCAGCTTGACGACTTTGGCCGCATTGAGCACGCCCAAGAGAAGTGACGTGCGCGTCTCGAGCGCCTCACGGCATCGATCGAGAACGGCTTTCATGGGCAGTGGATCGAGATGCAATCCGAACAGCAACTGACGCTTCGATTGCGCTTCACTCGGCCGGGTCGCAAGCGCCGCCGTCGCGTAATCGGTTCCGGCAAGTTTCTCGACGACGCCGCCCGAAAGCCATGCGTAGAGTAGCCAGCCGAGTTCGTACGGGCGGCACTCGTGATCGATCTGCGTCGGCGGAAACACAGCATCAAGCCCCGGCACGTGAAGGCCCGGGCGCAAGGATGTCGTGAATGCGGACAGTGAGCGCACCCCTTTCTTGGGTTCGCGCCGACCGACCTTGCGCCAGACTACATTCCACTGCGCACTGACGAGTTCATCGCTCACCTCGGGATGGTCCTCGAGCCAGGTCAGGCCCTTGATGATCTCGCGACGGTAATCGGTCCCGCCTGCCTCGTGGAGGTCGAGGAGYGCCATCGGCGCCATGGCGTGCTGGTGAACGCTATAGACGGGGTATCCTTCGACCACGCGTCCATCGCGGGTATCATAGTGCCACCACCATTGGCCGCTCGGCCCTTGAAGTTCGCAGATGCGCGCCGCGCATTCATTCGCTGCAACGAGAGCGGCTTCATCGCCAAATGCAACCGAGAAGCGCGCCAAAGCTTGGATGGGGTAAACCTGATCGGCGAAGCATCCGACATGTTCGCGGAAGCGCCCGCTGGCGACGGCCGGAAGCATGTGAGGAAACAAGCCGAATTGCCCCTGCCCTCGCTTGAGCAACTCCCCCGTCGACAGGCATAGATCGTCCACATCGGCTAGCCCGCGTGCGGCGATGGCGGCGGTGAGAACCCACGAGCATTCGACGGTGGAAATCGGTGCGCCCGTCGAGACCTGACGGCTCATCCGTTCGAAAAGCTCATTCGCGAATGTGCCGGAGATCTCGGCTGCCGCCCAGGCGACGAGCGCAAGAGATCCGGTGTCGTCACTGTCTTTTGCTTTGTCCAGCAGCGATAGTGCATATTCGGACGCCAGGTTGCCACCAAGGATGCGGCGCTGTGCCGGTTCGTCGACATGCGACGCGCCCAAGGCGACGATGGCCGCATATCGGAGATTGGTTCCTTCCGGCCGTATGACGGTGTCGGATCCAACCTTGATCGCTCGTACCGTCTGCACGAAGGTGCCGTCCGAATACATCTGTGGCAGTCCTCGCTTCGACAGCTCGACCAATCGCTCGATCCTGTCGCGCCAATCGCCAGCATCCGCCCGCAGGGCGGCGAGCCGATTGTGCTGATCATGAAGGATGTGAACGGGCGGTGTTTCCGACCRAGGGCCCCAATTGGTCAACGCGTTTTGCGGATCCATGTCTTGCTCTTTTGGACAGACGACTGACAGGACGATACTTCAATCCCGCTCGTGCCCGCTTTGCGATTGAGATGTACCCCTATCGACGCAACACGCTTTCCAGAGAGCCGCCTTATCGCAAGGGAATGCGTTGGCTCGTCTAAAGCGTCGCGTTATCGCATCGCCCCGCAGACGCGCATGTAGGATTTTCGCACCAGGGCCCGGGCGACGAGGAGGATTGATGCCGGATGCGTCTTCACGCTTTCGACGACAAATCGTCTGGCCGCCTTCGGCTTGCCCGCCTTGTACAGAATACGCCCCACATCCAGCAGGATCGCCGCGTACTGCATCTTGTATCTCGAAAACGCCAGTCTGTTCTTCTTCAACACGCGCACGACGCCAATCCCCTCTTTGCGGAAATTGGCGGAAATACTGTCGGACGACATGAAGGCCATCACGACCGGCTCGGGATCCTCGTAGATCTTCGTGTGCTGAGCCAGTCTGATAGCGAATTCCCAATCCTCGTTCGCCTTGGCGCTACTGTCGAACCACCCTTTGGCCGGTAGGCAATCACTCTTGAAGAGTGAGTTCTGAAGGCTGATGCGATTTTCGGTCAGGAGGTGTGCGAGCTGGTCTTCATCCAGACGAAGCTGACTCTCGGGCGCAGGCGCAACCGCTACCTTGCCGGAGCCGAAATTGAAGTTCGCGTCTCGTCCGTAAATGATCTTCGCGCCCGTCACCACACCGACATCGGGAGCCAAGCGCGCAAAGAGATCCATCTGCCTCTGAAGCTTGTTGGGGAGCCAGAGGTCGTCGCTGTCTTGAAAGGCGATGAACTCACCCTCGGCCACTGCGAGCCCGGTATTGCGCGCCGCGGCAGCGYCACCGTTCGACGGCCTCCGTATATACTTCAATCGGGGATCGCCGATGCCGCGGACGAGGGTCTCGATATCGTCTTTCGAGCCGTCATCCACGACGATCAGCTCGATATCACGGAAAGATTGTCCCAGGACGCTCTGGCAGGCGGATACCAGACTGTTGGCCCGATTGTAGGTCGGCAGTACGACTGAAACCTTCGCAGCCATGAAGACTTTCCTGGAGCGGACGGGCGATCATCGGCGACGATCTCACGCCCAACGCCGAGAGGCTCGCAACGCGGACGGTCTCCGGTGCCGCTTCTCAGATCAACTAAGTAGCGCACATCCGCGGCTATTCTCACTGCACATTCAGGGTTAGTCCGAGATGACTACAGACGCATATTTCGGGATAAATCGCGTCAATCAAACTAAAATCAGGATAAAAATATATAGAAGCGCGTCTACGTCCGGTTAAAAAACAGCATTGCGAGAATCGCCCATACCAGAACGTTGATTCCAATGAAGCAAAGGATCAGCGCACGTCTGGAAAGGCGCTCGAATAAGAAATTTTTACGGTCGCGCCGCTCACGTTGTGCGCGATAAACTTCAGAAGCGGCCGCTTCATCCCGAAAATAATGAGTATTGTCTTCAGATGTTCCCATTTTGGATGCTGCCTAGCCTCCCAATACAATGGACGGTTTCGCTTCAGAGTTTAGAAGCCGTCATGAAATAATTCGTTACAATGGATCGCCCTTCTCGTCCGAGGTCGAGCGGCTTGCGGAAAAGGAAAATCCCTTGAGTCATATGGCAAAATCCAGGCACTCCACACGATACACGCTTTCGTGACACTTGCCAGCCAAATGCGAGGAGCGGACGCCGAGGCGCTAAGGCGTTGATTCCCTCAGCAATCCGAATGCCTTACTGCTATTACGTTGCCACGCGGGGCGACTACTCCTTCCTTGCCATCGCGTCGCACCATTTCCGGCGGACCTGCTGCTGCGGGTTCGGCTACCCCACAATAGTGCGCGCGAATGCAGCGGCGGATCCCTTATAAATGTGGCTCTGAGCTGGGCCGATAAAGCAACGCCGGACACTCAGATCTGAGCGACACCGCGTAGGCCGGGTGAGTTCACAAGGCCACGAAAATCGATCTCGAGGAACCGCTATGGAACCCGAACAAGCCGCGCCTCAATCAGCCTATTCAGACGTTTCGCTGGAGTTTGCGAGTTTCTCTCTCGCACCTTCACGGTCGCAAAACATCGCCTTCTCGCCGGACGGGCCCATGCGCATCCGCGTTGCCGCACCGAGCCACTTGCGGAGCGATCTTGGCCGGCGCATCGAGATGGCTGCAAAACGTCTCCTCGACGTGACGGTCGCGGCCGCCCTGTTCATCCTGCTGTCACCGGGCCTGCTTTTGATCGCAGCCGCGATCAAGATGACTTCGCCTGGTCCGATCATCTTTCGTCA
This sequence comes from Microvirga sp. P4_G7, assembly GCF_056401005.1. Classification (NCBI taxonomy): domain Bacteria; kingdom Pseudomonadati; phylum Pseudomonadota; class Alphaproteobacteria; order Hyphomicrobiales; family Methylobacteriaceae; genus Microvirga; species Microvirga sp. P4_G7. Next base: position 10,873 of record NZ_JBFUKD010000016.1, read on the forward strand.
GCAACGTTACGGTCTGGGTGGAAAGCAGTTCGAGATCTTCAAGTTTCGCACCATGTGCGCCATTGCCGGCGATCGATCCGGACGCATGCAAACGCGACCGAACGACTCGCGTGTGACGCCCATTGGTCGCTTCCTGCGCAAGTCCAGCCTCGATGAGCTACCGCAACTGCTCAATGTTCTCAGAGGCGACATGTCCCTCGTCGGTCCGCGCCCGCACGTTCCCGGGATGCTGGCCGGTGGAATGCTCTATGAGGATCTGGTGCCGGAATACTTCGAGCGACTGCGTGTGCTTCCCGGCGTCACCGGCCTGGCTCAGGTCAATGGTCTGCGCGGCAGCACGGAGGACGCGACGACCGCTCGCGCCCGCATCGCAAACGACCTCGCCTATGCCGAGAATTGGTCGCTGGCGCTCGATCTCAAAATCATCCTCAAGACGGCCCAGTGTGAATTTCTGTCCGGGACTGGTCTTTGAGCGCCCTCGTCCGCCGCAACGTCTCGACGAGGTGTCGTGAATGCTTGAGCAGTTGAAGCGCCTGCAAAAATCGCTGCAGATCGAGAAGCTCGAAAAATTCAAACGCCGTGTCTCTTGGGGAGATCTCGTAACAGATCGTTGGGAGAACGCCCGCGAATTCGGTTTCGGCGAGGGAACATCCTGCTACGACAATGTCCTGATCCTCGGTGATGTCGAGGTGGGAGAGCATACTTGGATCGGACCCGGCGTCGTCTTGGACGGGACCGGTGGGCTGCGAATTGGCAACCATTGCTCGATTTCTGCGGGCGTTCAAATCTACTCCCACGACACAGTCAGACGGAGCGTCACGCTCGGCCGGGAGGAAATCGCCTATTCCCCCACGGTGATCGGTAACGGCGTGTATATCGGACCCAATACGATCATCGGCAAAGGCATCACGATCGGGAACTCCGCCGTCATCGGTGCAATGTCGTTCGTAAACGAAGACATTCCTGCTCGAAAAAAGGCCTGGGGATGTCCGGCGAGTATCGTCGGCGACGTCGAAGTCTAGCCGATTACAACGCTCCCTCTGCGACAGCCGCCTTCCACGCGATCCATTCGCTGCGTCGTAACGCATGGCGTTTGATGGCCGCACGGCAATCAATTCGCAAAACGATACTCCCTATGGATGAATTCTCAAGCTGGCGCATGTCGCGAGCCAAAATGAGTACGCCGCATGAATGCTTTCTCCTGCGCACCACCGAGATAGCTTGAACAGCAGCAAGAGCGCGCTGGGTGGAAAGAATGCCCGTAGTGAATGTCACGATGAGCGATGGTGTCCTGATTACGCATCCGGACCTCGTCAACATCTATGGATGCACCATAGGTGCCGGCACCCGTATCGGGCCCTTCGTCGAGATCCAGAAGAACAGCGTCATCGGCGCGCGCTGCAAAATATCGTCTCACTCATTCATTTGCGAGGGCGTGACCATCGAAGATGAAGTGATGATCGCCCATGGCGTGATGTTTACCAACGATCGCTTTCCGCGAGCCGTGACCGAGACCGGCGAGATAATGACGGATCAGGATTGGGAACTCGTGCCGACGATCGTGCGGCGTCGGGCCTCGATCGGCTCCAACGCGACGATACGGTGCGGCGTCGTCATCGGAGAAGGCGCAATCGTGGGATGCGGCGCGGTGGTCACCCAGGACGTACCTGCCTACGCAATCGTCGCCGGCGTGCCCGCACGTGTCATCGGCGACACCCGTGACAAGACGAACGGCGCCGCGGATCGCACACACGCCAGCGTATTCACAAGCAATTAGGGGGCCGCGATGATCGGCATCGGTGTTATCGGTTACGGATATTGGGGCCCCAATCTGGCCCGTTGCGTTTCAGAAGCGGAAGGATGCACGCTCGCGTCCGTCGCGGATGCTTCGCCTGCCGCGAGAAGGCGAGCCGCCTCTCGCTACCCTGCAGCGAAAGTCGAGGAAGATTGGCGTGCGCTGATCGCCGATCCGAATGTGGATGCGGTCATTGTGGCAACACCCACCCGGACTCATTTCGATCTCGCTCTCGCCGCACTTCAAGCCGGAAAGCATGTCCTCATCGAAAAGCCGATGGCATCGTCGTCGCGCGAAGCCAGCATCCTGATCGAGGAGGCCGAGAAGCGCGGACTGACCCTGATGGTCGACCATACGTTCGTCTACACGGGCGCCGTGCAGAAGATCAGGGAACTGATCACAAGCGGCTCCGTCGGCGACGTCTACTATTACGACTCCACGCGGATCAATCTCGGTCTCTTCCAGTCGGACGTGAACGTGGTGTGGGACCTCGCGGTCCACGATCTCGCCATCCTCGAATACACCCTCGATGCGCGCCCCGTCGCTGTGTCGGCCACGGGCGCCGGCCATATCAAGGGCAGCCCAGAGAACATGGCGCACATTACGCTCTACCTCGAGGGCGGCGCGACGGCCCACCTCAACGTCAACTGGCTCGCTCCGGTGAAAATCCGCCGCACACTCATCGGCGGCAGCCGCCGCATGATCGTCTATGATGACGTAGAGCCGAGCGAAAAAGTCAAAGTCTACGACCGCGGCGTCTCAGTCGGCGGCGAACCCGAAATTCCAAGCAAGCCCGATGAAGTGCATCGCATGCTGCTGAATTACCGGATGGGCGACATCTGGACTCCGCAGCTCTCCGTCAAGGAAGCGCTGCTGACGGAGATCGAACATTTCGCCCATTGCATCGAGCATAACGCGAAGCCGGTGACCGGGGGAACGAGCGGCCTTCACGTGGTGACCCTGCTCGAAGGCGCGACGCAATCCCTCCGCCGCCGCGGACAGCCGGTCGAACTTGTCCCCATGAGAGAAGCATCATGATTCCTTTCCTCGATCTCAAGGCCCAGTATCGGTCCATTCAGGAACCTCTCGAGCAAGCTGTCCTCGACACACTGCGAAGCTGCGACTACATCCTCGGAGATCCGGTTCGCAAATTCGAGGCCAATTTTGCCGCCTATTGCGGGTCACGAGAAGCAATCTCGGTCAGCAGTGGAACATCAGCACTTCATCTCGCATTTCTCGCCGGCGGCATTCGGCCCGGTGACGAGGTCATCACCGTGTCGATGACATTCGTCGCGACCGCGGCGGCAATTCTCTACGCGGAAGCGAAACCGGTCTTCGTCGAAGTCGATCCGGAAACCTTTACGATGGATCCGGAGGCCTTCGAAGCTGCGATCACGCCGCGGACGCGAGCGGTCGTTCCCGTGCATCTGCACGGTCGGCTCGCCAATATGGATGCGATCTGCGCTATCGCGAAGCGGCACGGAATTCTCGTGATCGAAGACGCCGCTCAGGCACACGGAGCCGAGAAAGACGGCAAGAAAGCCGGCACCTTCGGTACGATGGGCTGCTTCAGTTTCTATCCGGGCAAGAACTTGGGTGCGTGCGGCGAAGGCGGCGCGGTCGTCACGGACGATCCCGAGCTGGCCAAGACGATCCGTTGTCTGCGCGACTGGGGACAGGAGGGTAAGTACAACCACGTTCGCCATGGCTTCAACTATCGAATGGATACGCTGCAGGCGGCGGCGCTCGATGTAAAGCTGCGCTACCTCCCGCAATGGACGGAAGCGCGTCAACGAATTGCGTCGCTTTATGACGATCTCTTCTCGGGGACGACGATCCGCACACCCGAACCGAGCGGTCGCGATCATGTCTACCATGTTTACGCGGTCTGCGTGGAAGGGCGCGACGGCGTTCGCGATCAACTGACCAAAGCGGGTATCTCGACCGGCATTCACTATCCGCGGCCGGTCCACCAGCAACCCGCCTACGCGAGCCTGAACAACAACCCCGCCGGGTTCCCGGTTTCCGAATGGCTCGCGGACCATTTCGTGTCGCTGCCGATCTATGCGGAGATGACTGAGCAACAGGTCAACACGGTCGCGGAGGGACTGATCCGCGTTCTCGAGGAACGGCCTGTCGAAGTGGCGTGAAACGCATGGAATTCGGAGACGATACGATGCCTTCTCAAACTGTTCTTACCGGAAAACGCGTCCTCGTCACGGGCGGAGCGGGTTTTGTCGGATCTCACATCGTCGATCTTCTCGTCGATGCCGATTGCAGCGAGATCGTGGTTGTCGACAACCTGATCCGGGGTCGGCCCGAAAACCTCGACCACGCGATGACCAGCGGTCGTGTCCGGTTGATCGTCGGCGATATTCGAGACCGGGATCTGATGGCAAAGGCGGTCGCGGGGACCGATACGGTTTTCCATCAGGCCGCACTTCGCATCACGCATTGCGCCGCCGAGCCGCGCGCCGCCATGGAAGTCATGGTCGACGCGACATTCGATCTTCTGGAGCTTTGTGTCCAGGAGAAGGTCCGCAAGGTCGTCATGGCGTCCTCGGCGTCGGTTTATGGTATGGCCGACGAATTCCCGACGACGGAAAAGCAGAACTCCTATAACAATCGAACGCTCTACGGCGCCGCAAAGAGCTTTGGCGAGGGATTGCTTCGGTCCTTCAACGACACGACGGGCCTCGACTACGTGGCGCTCCGGTACTTCAATGTCTTCGGCCCGCGCATGGATATTCACGGCCGCTACACCGAAGTCATGATCCGTTGGATGGAACGGCTCAATGCAGGCCAACCACCGATCATTTTCGGTGACGGTCTGCAGACCATGGACATGATCCATGTGAGGGACGTCGCGCGCGCCAACATTCTCGCCGCGATCTCGCCTGCCACGGACGTTGCGCTCAATATCGGCAGCGGAACCGAGACATCGCTTCGCGATCTTGCCCTTTCCCTCGCCCAGGCAATGAACCGTACCGGCCTCGTGCCGATTCACGAAGCGGAGCGGGCCGTCAATCCGGTTCCACGCCGGCTTTGCGATCCTGATGCAGCGCGTCGCTTGATCGGTTTCGAAGCCAGCCTCGATGTCAAAGCCGGCGTCGGTGAGCTCGTCGACTGGTGGCGCAGATCGATCCAGCAGCATGAAAAGGGAGTCGCCTGATGATTCCCATCATGACGCCCTTTATCGGAAAGAACGAGGCCGACGCGGCATCGGCGGTCGTTCTTTCGGGTTGGCTGACTCAGGGCCCAGAGGTCGCGGCTTTCGAAAGCGAATTCGCCGCTGCGGTTGGAAGCGATTATGCGTGCGCGGTCTCCAATTGCACCGTCGCCCTTCATCTGGCGCTCATGGCCGTCGGTGTGGGCCCGGGGGACGAGGTTATTCTGGCGAGCCATACGTTCATCGCTTCCGCCAACACGGTGAGACAATGTGGGGCCGTTCCGGTGTTCGTCGACATCGACCCCGTGACGTTCAACATGGATCCCGACAAGGTCGAGGCCGCGATTACGAACCGCACCAAAGCCTTGATGTGCATCCATCAGATGGGCATGCCTTGCGACATGGAAGCACTCCTCACGATCGCACGCGCCCATGATCTCTTCATCGTCGAAGATGCGGCCTGCGCAATCGGTTCGGAGATCCGGATCCAAGGCGATTGGGAACGCATCGGCCGCCCTCTCGGGGATGTGGCGTGCTTCTCCCTGCATCCTCGCAAACTTCTCACCGTCGGCGACGGCGGCGTGCTGACGACATCCAATCCTGAATATGACCGCCTGTTTCGGCTCTGGCGGCAGCACGGCATGAGCGTTTCCGATGCGGTGAGGCACAACAGCCGCAAAGTCGTCGTCGAGGAATACCCTGTACCGGGATTCAACTATCGTCTGACCGATGTCCAGGGGGCGATCGGGCGTCAGCAGCTCAAGCGGCTGGACGAGATCATCGCCCGCCGACGTGCGTTGGCGGCCTCCTACGGCCGCATGCTGGGACAGATCCCGGGGCTGACACCACCTCAAGAGCCGACTTGGGCCAGAACCAATTGGCAGAGCTATTGCGTGCGTCTGCCCGAAGGCGTCGAGCAACTGCAAGTGATGCAGAGCATGTTGGACCGAGGCATCGCGACCAGGCGGGGCATCATGTGCGTCCATCTCGAGCGGGCCTATTCGGATCTGCCTGTGCGCTTCCCGCTACCGGAATCGGAGAAGGCACAAAGTTCGTGCATCCTTCTGCCGCTCTTCCATCAAATGACGGACGAGATGCAGGACGAGGTCGTCTCCGCCCTAAAGGACGCGATCTCCTAACCCAACCGAGCGAAATGATTTCTGGGCGGTCGACGTCGCAAGACGCCGGCCGCATATTCGCGTCGTCCGCAGAATTGAACGACTAAATCGGGCAATCAGTCTATTCTCACCCGGCGGCGGCCCGGTGCATTCTTGCTTGCGTCGCCTGCCGACGAGACAGTGAGGCGTGACGCGTCGTTGCGGGACTCGGCGGTCCTGCCGATGCGATATTTGCGCTGCGGCACCGCATCGAGCAGCCAAGCCCCGCTGCCCATCAAGAACATGAACAAGACAAATGTCGAGTTCCAGAAATGCACGGTCCATCCCACAAGGAAAAACCCCGACATTGAGATGAGGTAGGCCGTGCGATAGGCGTTCAGTTTGGGATCCTCGCTGATGCCCTTCTTGAACCCAAGGGACAAGCAGCTCGAGAAGAATGCGGTCAACATCAGCAGCGCTGCGGGAATTCCGTAGAAGACCGCATGGATCAGCCAGAACATGTCGATGCTCGGCGGCATCCACGATGGACGGTCCCACTCGTTGTAGCCGACGCCGAAAAATGGATGATTGAGCGCCGAATTCGAGCCGTAATCCCAGATCAACAGGCGATAATAGGCCGACGCTTCGTCGAACGAAAAATGCGTGAGCCAGAACACCGGCACAGATTGGTTGGACGCCATCGAGATGAAGACGTACATCAGCGCGATCAGGCCCCACATGATCTTCCATCGGGCGGGATTGCGGCGGAAGAACCAGTTCCAGCCGAGCAGCATTCCTTGCGCGGCGAGAGCGCTCAGGGGTCCAGCGGACAGCGACAGGAAGGACGTTGCGAAAACGATACCGGTCCTGAACCAGCGTTTGACGAACGATTGCCCGTACCCCAGCACGAGATGGACCGGCGCGAGTATGCTTCCGGTGACGACGCCAAACAGGATCGGGTGATCGAAAACGGCCTGCACCCGTCGAAGTCCCAGGCGCGCCTCCATCGTGAAATCGGGAAGCGAGGGCATGATAGACGCAAAGAGCTCGCGCGCGATGTTCTGGTTCATCACGGCTTCGTAGACTGCGAGCGGGAGAAGGAATGCCACTCCGCGAAAGAGCCAGAGGATCGTGGTGTAGAAATCCTGCGCATCCCTGATATAGCAGCGCGCCAACAAGTAAGCGCCGATCGTCTCGATGAAGAGAACGCCTCCTGACTTGATCGCAAATTCCGGGCCGTGCACGATGAGAAGGCTCAAGAAGCACCACGCTGCATAGCCCATCAGGGCAATGTCGGCGATCCTGATGCGACCAGCTTTTCCCGCGATCCACATGCTCAAGCACGGAATGATCGTCACGAGCAGAACGATGCGATAGGGCGAAAGCTCGACCCCCGCAATTTGTGGAGTCCAGGGCACGAGCACCGACAGGCAGAACAGAGTGACAGGAAGCGGCAACCGTCTCTGGTTCTGGCGAGTGTTGTGCGCGTAACCCCGCCCATCGCTGTCGGACGACCTCGATCGACCTGCCGACGGTGTAGGTTCTTGGCGGAGTTCGCGCAACGAGACATTGCCGGATCCGGCGCTCGCCCTCATGGCGCGCTCTCCGTGTCTCGCGATCTCGATTTCATGTGCGATTGCGACATGTCGTGCGTGTTGCTCTCTACAATCGGAGGATTCGGCGGAAGCGGGATGGAAAGAGCTTTTGGGTAGCGATCACCGAGGCCGTGCGGATCCCATCGACCGCCACTTCGTGGACACGTGGCTTCGCCTGCGCAACGGTTCGGCAGATCCGATCGAGCTCGGCGCTCACGGCCTCCAACGAATAGTGGCGCTCGATGAAATGGCGGCCGAATGCTCCCAGCTCCGCGAATTGATCCGCGCCCGCAACCATTTCCCGAACATTGGCAATCAGTCGTTCGGCGCCCGGGTTCCCGTCCCCAAGGCCATAAAGACCCTTGTGGTAGAAGAATCCCTCGGTATCCCGGTTGAACGGCGCCGAGAACCCGCGCTCTCCTACGACAAGAAGCGGTTTTCCGAACGACAGACCACGCAAAGCCGATCCGCCCATCCCGACGACGATGTCGGCCGCCGCATAGGTTGGTCTCGGATCGAGAAGCGCTCCGGTCAGGACAATCGCCGTGCGTCCGAGTTCCGCATTCGTTTGTCGTGCCAGATTCTCCAATTCCGCGCGCGACGTGCCATCGCCGACGATGACGAAGTTGATCGGCATGTCCCTTCCGAGGACGCGGACTGCCTCAATCGTGTCGCGCAGGCCCTCCGCCTTCATCCAGCTCGTCAGACGGCTGACGGCGACAAGTACGACATCCTGATCGGAGAACCCGTGCTCACTTCGGAAATGTTGCCCATCAACCGCAGCATTGTCGTTCCAGTGGATGTCGACCGGGGGCAGGATCAGTTTGACGTCCCGGCGACCTGACGCAATCGCCTTTTCCACCAATTCCGGCGTCCCGAAGGTGGTCGTCACCGCTTTGGGCAGCATGCGATCCACCACCATCCCCATGCTCGTGACGACCATTGGGACGCGCTTCGAAAGATAGACGCTGTAATAGGCGTCGAGGCATTGCGGCCAATCCCAGACGTGAATGACATCAGGACGGACGGATCGAACGACGTCGTCGAGTGCGCGCATGCGGCCCGGTGAAGGATGCATCGTCGCATCAGGCGCCGGATGAAACGGCAAACTCTTTGCATGTGCAAGCTCGAGCATTGGCCCGGGAGTGGCAAACAGCTCGACTTGATGGCCATGGAGGTCGCGAAGCGCCGCGGTCAATTCGATGGCATTGACCTGGGTCCCACCCACCTCGAGACGGTGGGCAAAGACGAGGGTTTTCATTGATCGCTCCCTATCCAAGGCCTTTAGGTCGTCTTTGGCTTGAAGATCTCTGCGTTATCATCATCGAAAATGGGGCCCCGATGTTCGCCATCATAGAAGGCTATTACTCATCGAATGCATCAAAACTGCAATTCCGGCGTGGGGGTAATCCTTCATAGACAGGCGTGCGGACTGGTCCTGAAAGGCTTCGGCGCCGCATATTGGCAAGCTGGCTGCGAAGATTTTTGCACGTTTCGCCACGGACGTTCGGGGCCGTCGCAGCAGATGGGGATCTGGCGTGATGAATCCATTGCGACACTTCGAGGCGACGACCGCGCGGCTTCAATCAGCCGCTCATAAGCTGCGTTGGGGTATGCGCACGGTCGGTGTGGCCCATACCGTCAAAGGCGGCGCCCGCATGATCGATCTCCAGCTGCGGCGTCCCAAACGGGCCGAGGTGACGCTCCGATCCGGACCGACTCTGGAATTCGACTATCCGAGCCAGTTTCCGCCGATTCTGGTAATGTTCGGCGATCTCATCGATCCGGAATATGCCTTCCTCCGGCAGATTGCGCGGCCGGACTGGGTCATCGCCGATGTCGGCGCGGCAATCGGACAGTTCTCGGTCTTCGCCGCAACGCTTCCGAGCGCCGCGGTCCACGCCTTCGAACCGAGCGCGGCCAATGTTTCGACTTTACGACGCAATCTCGTACGAAACGGTATCGTCGACAAGGTGACCGTCAATCAGGCGGCCCTGTCGAATACATCGGGCGAGGCAGTCTTCGAGACGACCGGAAGCACTTGGATGAGTCATCTGAGCCAAGAGCCGGCTCAAGGTGGCGAGATCGTACCTGTGCTCACACTACCTGATGCGCTTGAACGTGCGGGAGTCACGCATCTGTCCGTCTTGAAGGTCAACGTGTCCGGCTTTGAGCCAGAGGTGCTCGAAGGTGCGGAACCCCTTTTGGCTGCGGGAAAAGCCGATATCCTGATCATGCTTCTCGGTCTCCGCTCTCTCCCCTGGTACGAGCRCATCGCCAGGCACGGCTATCGTTTCTTCTACTACCACCCGATCGAGAAGACGTTGCACGAGGTGACGGCTTTCGACGAAGCTGCAGTCCTCGACCATCGGCCATGGCCGGCACGCCACATCATTGCTGTACACCGCGCCGCGATCGACCGTGGAATTCTCGCGTCGATACCGATCAAACAACTATAGAGCTTTTTTCGGCGAGCGTTCGCGAGAACATCGCCGTTACCGTGCGAGCGGCGCCCCTTCGATGCTGCCGGACACTCGCGGCGTGTTGGCGCTGAATGAGTAATAGCCCCAACGGCCTTTACCCAGCGCATTGCCGGTAAACGAGACGTCCGTAATCGTGCCGCCTTTGAAGCGAGCGTCGGAATACACTGTGTATCCTCCACCGGCGAGAAAGTTGTTCTCGACGGAGATGTTCGAGATCGGACCAAAGTAGTTGTCGATCATGATGGCCGACGTTTGCTCGTGATCGTTGATGATCGTGTTGTGGCGGATGACAACGTTGGACTGACCTCCGTCCATCTGGATGCCGTCGTAATGCGGCGCCCCCGATGCCATGAGATCGTGAATATAGTTATCCTGGATGAGGCTGTCCCCCCCGCTCAGGCTGATGCCGTTTTCGACATTGTAGATGTTGTTGCGCAGGAAGGTGCCCTGCCCGTTGATGCCGTTCGAACCGTCATTGTTCGTCCCGACCCCGTTGATCTCGCAATTCTCGATCGTGACGCCGGTCACACCTGGTTTGATGTTGACGACGACATAACCGCTGGCAGTCACCTTGCAGTTCCTCAAAGTCGTGTTGGGTGCTTCGATCGAAACGGATCCCGCGATGTCGAGCCCGTCGACGATCGTGCCTGGCTTCGTGATCGCGATCCCGCCGGATCGCTTGAGCGTGACCCCAGCGGGAACACCAGTGCTTGAAGCGTTGGGAAAGCCCGCAGGGACCGCAGG
>NZ_JBFUKD010000017.1:0-21552 GCF_056401005.1 Microvirga sp. P4_G7
GGTGAGATCCTGCGGCGTCTCGATCTTTTCCTGCGCGCGATAGAATGGGGAGCACACGGGCACGACTTCTTCGTCGCGGAGACGCTCGCACACCGCGCCGGGCCAATGCGGCTGGCCGAAATGAATCGCCGCGTCGAACGGTTCCGCACCGAAATCGAACGGCACGAGGCGGACGCCGAAATTCACCGTGACACCCGGATGCAACGCGAAGAACTCCGCCATCCGCGGAATGAGCCAGCGCGTGCCGAAGGTCGGCAGAACGGCGAGATTGAGAACGCCGTGAGTGCCCGAAAGAGCGATCGCCTGATGGGTGGCGCCGGACAGGTCGGTCAGGGTGGCGCGGATGTTCGAGGCATAGAGCCGCCCCACATCGGTCAGCACGACGCGCTGCCGCGTCCGGCTGAAGAGCGATACGCCGAGCGATTCCTCAAGATGCTGAATCTGCCGTGACACCGCACTCTGCGTCAGGTTCAGTTCGGCCGCGGCCCGAGACACGCTGCCGTGACGGGCCGTCGCCTCGAAGGCGAGAAGGTTGCCGATCCCCGGCAGGAAGCCCCGACGCAACACAAGTTCATTCCATTTCAGAATAAGCTGGTTCGAAGATGTCTCTTTACATCGACCCTGTCCAGCGCGACTTTGCGGCCCAATCGAACGGATTTTGATCGGCCGCGCGCATATTTGCGAACGCGGCTTGAAAAGAGGAAATGTCATGGCGGGCGTTCACAAGGAACTGGCGAAATTCCACTGGGAGGATCCGCTTCTGCTGGACGATCTCCTCACCGACGACGAGCGCATGATCCGCGACACGGCGCGCGCCTACGCCCAGGAGAAATTGCAGCCGCGGGTCATCGAGGCTTATCGCGAGGAAAAGACCGACCGCGGCATCTTCAACGAGATGGGCGAACTCGGCCTTCTCGGCGTGACCTTGCCCGAGGATTACGGCTGCGCCGGCGCGTCCTATGTTGCCTACGGCCTCGTGGCGCGGGAAGTGGAGCGGGTCGATTCCGGCTATCGCTCCATGATGAGCGTGCAATCCTCCCTCGTGATGTACCCGATCTACGCCTACGGTTCCGAAGAGCAGCGCAAGAAGTACCTGCCGAAGCTCGCCACCGGCGAATATGTGGGCTGCTTCGGGCTCACCGAGCCGGATGCCGGTTCCGATCCCGGCGGCATGACGACCCGCGCCGAAAAGATCGACGGCGGCTACCGGCTGACCGGCACCAAGACATGGATCTCCAATTCGCCGATCGCGGACGTCTTCGTGGTCTGGGCGAAATCGGCCGCTCACGGCAATGAGATCCGCGGCTTCGTGCTCGAAAAGGGCATGAAGGGTCTCTCGGCGCCCAAGATCGGCGGCAAGCTGTCGCTGCGTGCCTCGATCACCGGTGAAATCGTCATGGACGGCGTCGAGGTGTCCGAGGATGCGTTGCTGCCCAACGTCTCGGGCCTGAAGGGTCCGTTCGGCTGCCTCAACCGAGCCCGCTACGGCATCTCCTGGGGCGCCATGGGCGCGGCGGAAGATTGCTGGCACCGCGCTCGCCAATACACGCTCGACCGCAAGCAGTTCGGCAGGCCGCTGGCGCAGACGCAGCTCATCCAGAAGAAACTCGCCGACATGATGACCGAGATCACGCTGGGCCTGCACGCCTCGCTGCGCGTCGGCCGCCTGTTCGACGACGGCCGCTTCGCGCCCGAGATGATCTCCCTCGTCAAGCGCAACAATTGCGGTAAAGCGCTCGACATCGCCCGCATGGCCCGCGACATGCACGGCGGCAACGGCATCCAGGAAGAATACCACGTGATGCGCCACGCTCAGAACCTGGAGACGGTGAATACCTACGAGGGCACGCACGACGTCCACGCGCTGATCCTCGGCCGCGCCCAGACCGGTTTGCAGGCGTTCTTTTGAACGTGGCGACCGGCACCATGGACAAACCGCTCGCCGGCCTCAAGGTTCTCGAACTCGCGCGCATTCTGGCCGGTCCCTGGGTCGGTCAGCTGCTCGCCGATCTCGGCGCGGATGTGGTCAAGGTCGAGCGTCCGGGCGCGGGAGACGATACCCGCGGCTGGGGCCCCCCTTTCATCGAAGGCGCCGACGGCGAGCATCTGTCCGCGGCGTATTTCCATTCCTGCAACCGGGGCAAACGGTCCATCGAAGCGGATTTCGAGACCGCTGAGGGCCAAGCGCTGGTGCGCAAACTCGCCTCCCACGCCGACGTGGTGATCGAGAACTTCAAGGTCGGCGGCCTGAAGAAATATGGTCTCGATCATGAGAGCCTGAAAGCCGTCAATCCGAAGCTGATCTATTGCTCGATCACCGGTTTCGGCCAGAACGGCCCTTACGCCGCGCGCGCCGGCTACGACTTCATGATCCAGGGCATGGGCGGCATCATGGACCTGACCGGCGATCCGGACGGGGAGCCGCAAAAAATCGGCGTCGCATACGTGGACATCTTCACCGGGGTCTATTCCGTCGTCGGCATTCTCGCGGCGCTCCATCGACGCGACGAATCGGGCGCCGGCGCCCATCTCGACATGGCCCTGCTCGACGTCCAGACCAGCGTTCTCGCCAACCAGGCCATGAACTACCTGGCTTCGGGAAAGACGCCGCGACGCATGGGCAATGCCCATCCGAACATCGTGCCCTATCAGGTGTTCCCGGTCTCCGACGGCCACATCATCGTCGCCGTCGGCAACGATGGCCAATTCGCCCGCTTCGTGTCGGTTCTCGGCCAGCCGGATCTCGCGCAGGACCCGCGCTTCAAGACCAACGCGGATCGCGTCCGCTCCCGCGCCGACCTCGTGCCGGTGCTGACGGCCCTGACCATCAGGATCCCGCGCGACGACCTCCTGGCGCTCCTCGAAAAGGAGGGCGTGCCGGCCGGGCCGATCAATACGGTCGCCGACGTTTTCGCGGACCCGCAGGTGATCGCGCGGGGCATGAAGATCGACCTGCCGGCGCCGGCCGCAAAGGGTGGCGCGATCCCGTCAGTCCGTTCCCCGATCGTCGTCGACGGCGCGCCCATGGCGGCGCTCACGCCCTCGCCGCGCCTGGGCGAGCATACCGCCGCCGTGCTGGCCGATCCACGCTGGGTCGGGTGAGACGTCGTCACGAAACAGCCTCATCCTGAGGAGCGACATAGTCGCGTCTCGAAGGACGAGGCGTCTCCAGTGTGCTCTGGAGGATCCTTCGAGACGCCGCTTCGCGGCTCCTCAGGATGAGGTTGGTGGGGGTGGCTCCTCAGGATGAGGTGGAGGGGGTAGCGGCTCGGGAGGCGGCGATCTTACGTCGCGATGCCCTTGTCGAGGAGGAGATTGACCGCCTGGACGACCTCGTCGCGGTCGGTTTCGGTGAACGGGCTGATGTCGTGGAGTTCGAGGCTGCAGAGGCCTTCGACGGCGAGCCAGGCGACCAGGGAGGCATTCTTGTCTTCGCAGGTCGCCTTCATCTGCGTCAGGGCCTCCTGGAGAACCTCGCGGACCGGCTCGAGCAGACGCGGATTTTCGGAGGAGGCGGCCAGCATGCCGTTGGCGATCTCCTTCATCTTACCGCTGCGCATCTTGAGGGCGGCATTGACGCACAGGCGCGCTTCCTGATTCGGTCCGGTGAGCAGGGCGCGCAATGATTCGCGCTCGGCCGTCACCTCGTCGATCATCCGCTGGATCATGCCTTGAAGCAGGGCGTCCTTGGTCGGAAAATTATAAAGCAAGCCACCTTTGCTCAGTCCGGCGCGCTCGGCCACGGCGTCGAGTGTGAGGCGGCCGGAGCCGATTTCACTGACAAGTTCCGCTGCTGCATCAAGAATTTTTTCTCGCGAGCTTTTGCGGCCTCGAAGGCAATTGAACATTTATTCTTCTATCCCGGTACTCTTGCACCAAACCGTCCAGACGGTATATAAATGGCGTCCGGCCATTGGCGTCAAGGGGAACTTGCGCTATGGCCCACCACCGTACTCGAAAGCCATTCCGGCTAAGCCGGGTCAATAGAATTTCGGAAGAACGAAATGAAGCGCCGCATCGTCATCTCCCTCGTCTTTTTCTTGGCGGTCGGCCTGTGCGCTGGCTTGGTCTATTTCAACTACTTCAAACAGAAGATGATCGCGGACTTTTTCGCGAACATGCCGCGCCCCGCCCTCACCATTTCCGCGACCAAGGTCGAATCGAAGACCTGGAACCCGGGTATCGATGCCATCGGCACGKCGAAGGCCGCCAACGGCGTCGAGCTGGCGGTGGAAACGGCCGGTATCGTCAAGCAGCTGAATTTCAAGCCGAACCAGCAGATCACCGAAGGCACCGTTCTCGTCCAGCTCGACGATTCGCTCGAGCGCGCCGATTTGCAGGACGTCCAGGCGGCGGTGAAGCTCGGCGAAGCCAGCTATGAGCGCGCCAAGACCTTGACGGCGCGCGGCTTCGGCACGGAAGCGTCCTATGACGAGATCGTCGCCAAGCTCGCCACCGCGCGCTCCCGCCAGAACCGTCTTCAGGCCGTCATCAATCAGAAATCGCTGAAAGCGCCGTTCACCGGCGTCATCGGCATTCCGCGCGTCGACGTCGGACAATATGTGCAGACCGGCACCGTGGTCGGCAGCTTCCAGAACCTCGATTCCATGAAGGTGGATTTCACGGTTCCCGAGCAGCAGGCCGACAAGATCAAGCTCGGCCAGGAAGTGCGCGTCGGCCTCAACGAGAATTCCCTCGACTTCGTCGGCCATGTCATCGGCAAGGACCCGCGCGTCGATCCGCAGACCCGTCTCGTCTCCGTCCAGGCGATCATCGAGAACAACAAGGACCGCGCGATTCTGCCGGGGCAGTTCCTGCATGTCCGCGCCATCCTGCCGACGGAACCCAATGTCATCACAGTGCCGCAAACGGCTGTGATCACAAGCCTGTACGGTAACTACGTCTATACGATCGAACCGCAGGAAAAGGACGGGAAGAAGGTCACGGACAAGGAAGGCAAGTCGGTCGACGTCRCCAAGCAGGTCTTCGTCAAGACGGGCCGCCGCCAGGGTGGCGAGATCGAGGTTCTCTCCGGTCTCACCGTCGGGGAGCGTGTGGTCATGTCGGGCCAGAACAAGCTCCAGGCGGGCGCCCCGGTCAAAGTCGACAACTCCATCGATGTGACGAAGCTCGATCCGTCGAAGCTCGCGAACGGACGATAGGCAAGAAGCCCATGAGTTTTACGGAACGTTTCATCCGCCGCCCCGTCCTGTCGATGGTGGTGAGCCTTCTGATCCTGTTGCTCGGCGCGCAGGGTCTGATGAGCTTGCAGGTGCGCCAATATCCCGAGGTCGAAGAGACCACGATCACGATCACGACGACCTATGTCGGCGCGAGCGCCGATCTCATGCAGGGCTTCATCAGCACACCGATCGCCAAGGCCGTCTCGAGCGCCGAGGGCGTCGATTACGTCAGCTCGAAGAGCCGCCTCGGCTTGAGCACGGTCTCCGTGCGCATGCGCTTGAACACCGATCCGAACGCGGCGCTGACGGAAGTCACGTCCAAGGTGCAGCAGGTGCGTGCGCAGCTGCCGACCGACGCCGAGGATCCGGTGATCATGAAGGGCACCGGCCAGACCTTCGCGCTGATGTACATCACGTTCGCCAGCACGGAAATGAACCCCGAGCAGGTGTCCGAATTCCTCACCCGCGTCGTGCAGCCGCGCTTCGCGACGCTCGAGGGCGTCGGCTCGGCCGATATTCTCGGCGGCCGCGACTTCTCCATGCGCGTGTGGATCGATCCGATCCGTCTCGCGGCGCGCGGCGTCACGGCGGGTGAAGTGGTCCAGGCGATCCAGGCCAGCAACTTCCTCGCCGCGCCCGGCAAGACCAAGAACGACTTCGTCGCCTACGCCATCGAAATGCAGACGACGCTGCAGACGCCGGAATCCTTCGGCATGCTGCCGATCCGCACCAGCGGCGATCATGTCGTGCGTCTGCGCGACGTGGCGAACGTCGAACTCGGGCCGAAGAGCACGGACACCAAGGTCAGCTTCAACGGCAAGGAAGGCACCTTCATCGGCTTGACGCCGACGCCGTCGGCGAACCCGCTGACGGTCGCCGACGCGGTGAACAAGGCGATCGACGAAATCCGCCCGACGCTGCCGAAGGGCATGACGGTCGAGGTGGTCTACGACGCGTCGAACTTCATCTCGGCTTCGATCGAAGAGGTGTTCAAGACCATCGGCGAGGCGGCCTTGATCGTCGTCGTCGTGATCCTGCTGTTCCTCGGCTCGTTCCGCTCCGTCCTGATTCCGATCGTCACCATTCCGCTGTCGCTCATCGGCGTGTGTTTCGTGCTGTTTGCGCTCGGCTATTCGATCAACCTCCTGACGCTTCTCGCGATGGTTCTCGCCATCGGCCTCGTGGTCGACGACGCGATCGTGGTGGTGGAGAACATCCATCGTCACATCGAGGAAGGGCTCACGCCCGTCGATGCGGCCGTCGTCGGGATGAAGGAGATCTTCGTTCCCATCGTGTCGATGACGGTGACGCTCGCGGCCGTGTATGCCCCGATCGGCTTCACGCAAGGGCTGACCGGCGCGCTGTTCCGGGAATTCGCCTTCACGCTCGCCGGGTCGGTGATCATCTCGGGTATCGTCGCGGTCACGCTTTCGCCGATGATGTCGTCGAGGCTCCTGAAGCCGCATGGGCAATCGAACAGCCGCTTCTCGCAATTCGTCGACCGCAACTTCACGCGGTTGGAGAACTGGTATGCGCGCAGGCTCGCGGGTTCGCTGCGTGTGCGCGCCGTGACGCTCACGATCGTCGCGGCGCTTCTCGCGACGACGGTGTTCATGTTCATCCACACACCGTCGGAACTGGCGCCCGAAGAAGATCAGGGTGCCTATCTCGGTATCGTCAACGTGCCGCAATACGCGACGCCTGAATACACGCAGGCCTTCTCGCTCGGCTTCACGGAAGCCGGCAAGAAGATCCCTGAAATCGAAGACACCTTCCTCATCGTCGGCATCGACGGTGGCGGCGGCGGCTTCGTCGGGTTCAAGCTGAAGGAATGGAGCGAACGCCAGAAGAAAGGTCCTGTGACGAAGCAGGAAATTCAGGCGATGCTCGATTCGAATGCGGGCGTGCAAGCGTTCGTCTTCGCGCCGCCCTCGCTTCCGGGTGGCGGCGACGGTCTGCCGATCCAGTATGTCCTGCGCACGATCGCCGATCCGGCGCAGGCCTACGAGGTCGCCGAACAGGTCAAACGGAAGGCGATGGCTTCGGGCAAGTTCATCATTGCCGTGAATTCCATGTCCTACGAGACGCCGCGGGCGCGCATCATCATCGATCGCGATCGGGCGGCATCGCTCGGCGTGCGGGTGAGCGATATCGGCACCACGCTCGGCGCGCTCGTCGGTGGTGCGCAGATCTCGAAGTTCGACCGTGACAATCGCAGCTACGACGTCATTCCGCAGGTCGAGCAGGGCGCGCGCCTCAATCCGGAACGCCTCGGCGAGTATTATGTGCGCGCCGCGGACGGAACGATGGTGCCGCTCTCGGCGCTCGTGCGGGTCGAGACCGACGCCGCGCCGGCCTCGATCGATCAGTTCAACCAGTTGAACTCGGCGACGATTTCGGCCCTGCCGATGCCGGGCGTGACGACGTCCGAAGGTCTCCAGGTGATCCGCGACATCGCGCGCGATGCGATGCCGGCCGGCTTCTATCCCGACTATGCCGGTCAGTCCCGCCTCGAAGTGCAGGAAGGCAGCTCGATYGCGCTCGCCTTCGGTCTCGCCGTGATCGTCATCTACCTGGTGCTCGCCGCGCAGTTCGAGAGCTTCCGCGATCCGTTCATCATCATGATGTCGGTGCCGCTCTCGATGTTCGGCGCGATGATGTTCCTCTATCTCGGACTTGCGACCCTGAACATCTACACGCAGGTGGGCCTGATCACCCTCGTGGGGCTGATCACGAAGCACGGCATCCTGATGGTCGAGTTCGCCAACGACCTCAAGCATCAGCGGGGCATGAAGCGTTTCGAGGCGATTCAGGAAGCCGCCAAGGTTCGTCTGCGTCCGATCCTGATGACGACGGCGGCCATGGTTCTCGGCGTCGCGCCGCTCATCATCGCGAGCGGGGCGGGTGCCGCGGCCCGATTCTCGATGGGTCTCGTGATCGCCGCCGGCATGTCGGTCGGAACGATCTTCACGCTCTTCGTGGTGCCGATGTTCTACACCTTCATCTCGAAAGAGACGCCGGATCAGGCGCAGGCGGAGGCGCGCGAAACACGCCATCCCCATCCGAAACTCGCTGCCGAATAGGGCGACACGCGAACAAACAAAAAGGCCGGGCGCGATGCCCGGCCTTTTTTTATAATCGGAAGCGACGCTTTTTAGCGGACGCTTTCGCCTTCGACTTCGACGAAGGGCGAGATCGACTTGAAGCCTGCCTCTTCGGCGGCCTTGCGGATCGCTTCGCCGACTTCGCTCGAATGGATCTCGACGCTCTTGCCGGTGCGGCTGCAGACGAACATCACCTTCACCGCGCCCGGGTCCACTTCGCCATGGGAGACGATGTAGGAGTTCTGCGTCGCCAGCCGATGCACGAGCCCAGCTTCGCGCAGGAAGTCGAGCGCGCGATAGATGGTCACCGGAGCGATCCGGCGCGATTTGCTGCTCAGGCGCTCGACCAGGTCGTAAGCGCCCACCGGCGCGCCGCTTTGAACGAGCTCGCGATAAACGCGCTCGCGCATCGGCGTCATCCGCAATCTGTTCTCTCGGCAAATTTCGTCTGCCCGTTGGAGCAGCGTATCACCGTCCTCTTTCGTACGAGCCTGTGCAAGCGTCACGGGACCTCTCCTCGATTTGGAATACCTACACATTCATATAGGTAAAAACTGCGCTGCGCAATGTGGTAGCGTTGCAATCTCTACTTGCAGTATTGCCAATGGTTACAACGCGCTAACTCATTGTCGAAGAACGGTTTTCAGGAGCTTGGCCGTTGTCTCAGGCGGAGCAGGCCGCGCATAGGCCGCGAATTTCCACGGTGGTTTTTTTGGCCTGGAAGCGATTTTCGTCGCCCCAAATGTCGAGTCGTTCGCCGATCGTGGAATCACTGAATTCGGTGACCGCCCCGCACGACTCGCAGATCGCGAAGGCCGCGATCTCGTGCGCATGGGAATGTTTGCAGACCACGTAGGCGTTGAGGCTCTCGAGCCGGTGCGCAAAGCCCTTCTCGATCAGCTTGTCGAGGGAGCGATAGACGGTCGGGGGTGTCACGGCCCCCTTCGCCCGCATGCGGTCCAAGACCTCGTAGGCGGAGAGCGGGTTGGGAGCGGCCGCCAGGATCTTGTGAACGCGCTTCTGCGTATCGTTCAAGGAATCGAGGGAATGATCGTGATGCGCGCCCATGAGAATTACCATTGGTTACGTATAGTATATTGTACAAGTCGCTGATTATTCAATACGTCCCGCTTTCGTGACTGAACATTCCCTTGATGACAAGCACTCAATCGAGGGCGGCTGCCGGCCTGGCGATCGAGGGCTCTCCCCGCGATAGAAGGCAAACTCCGCATTTCACACGCACATCCGCCGACACGGAAACGCTCGGGCGAGATTGCCGCACGACGAAACAGGAACGGCGGCACCGTCTCAGACGTCGCGGCCACGTTCTCGTCGAGGTCCCGTTCGCATCGGCGGTGCGATGCGTGACGGCGACCGGCCTCAGAGCGGGACCCAGGCCGCCGGCCTCAGAGCGGGACCCAGGCCGCCTTGCGCTGTGAGGAGCGGATTGCGGCGTCGATGAAACGCACGCCGCGCACGCCGTGTTCGACGGTCGGGACCTGCAGGGCGAGGGGATTGGCCTCGCGCTTCTCGAGCCGCGCGGCGATCTGCTCGGCCACATCCCGATAGAGCTGGGCGAAGCCCTCGAGGTAGCCCTCCGGATGGCCGGCCGGAATGCGCGAGGCGGCGCGCGATGCTTCGCCGGTGCCCGCTCCGTTGCGACGCAGGAGCCGCGGCGGTTCGCCGAGCGGCGTGAACACGAGGACGTTGGGGTTCTCCTGGTGCCATTCGAGACCCGCTTGTTCGCCGTACACGCGAATGCGAAGTCCGTTCTCCAGGCCGGTGGCGACCTGGCTGCACCAGAGCATGCCTTTCGCGCCGGAGGCGAAGCGCAGCATCATATGGGCGTTGTCGTCGAGCCGTCGTCCCTCCACGAACGTGTGCAATTCCGCCGCGAGCGACGTCACCTCGTCGGCGGTGATGAACTCGGCGAGGTTGAACGCGTGGGTGCCGATGTCGCCGACCGCGCCGGCGGGGCCTGAACGCGCCGGATCGGTGCGCCACTCGGCCTGCTTGTTGCCGGTCTCCTCTGTTCGGGTGGCCAGCCAATCCTGCGCGTATTCAACCTGCACCACACGGATCGGCCCGAGCTCGCCCGCCTGCACCAGGGCCCGCGCTTCACGCACCAGAGGATAGCCCGTGTAATTGTGCGTGACGGCGAAGACGAGACCCGAATCGCGCGCCAGCTTTGCGAGCTGGTCCGCTTCGCGACGCGTCGTCGTGAGCGGCTTGTCGCAAATCACATGGATGCCGGCCTTGAGAAAGGCGCGCGCGGCCGCCGCATGGGCGTGGTTCGGCGTCACGATGGCGACGGCGTCGATGCCGTCCTTGCGGCGCCGTTCGCGCTTCGCCATCTCGTTGAAATCGCCGTAGATGCGCTCGGGCTTCAGGAGGAGGTCCTGGCCCGAGAGCCTGGCGCGTTCGGGGTCGGACGACAGCGCCCCCGCCACCAGCTCCCAACGGTCGTCGAGGCGCGCGGCCATGCGGTGAACCGCACCGATGAAGGCGCCGCGTCCGCCGCCGACCATGCCGAGCCTGAGACGGCGCGGAATGGACGGATCCTGTGATCCTGTGATCGCCATCGTTGCTACTCCGCTGCGCTGCGCATCAGGTCGAGGCCCAGCATCCGTCGGTTGGCTGCCTCGTCCGATCCGCCGGCGGCGAAATCGTCGAAGGCCTTTTCGGTGACGCGAATGATGTGGCTGTCGATGAACGCCGCACCCTCCCGCGCGCCGTCCTCGGGATGCTTCAGGCAGCATTCCCATTCGAGCACGGCCCAGGAATCATAATCGTATTGCGCGAGCTTCGAGAAGATCGCGCTGAAATCCACCTGCCCGTCGCCGAGCGACCGGAAACGGCCCGCGCGGTCGATCCAATTCTCGTAGCCGCCATAGACGCCGACGCGGCCTGTCGGATTGAACTCCGCATCCTTGACGTGAAACGCCTTGATGCGCTCGTGGTAGAGATCGATGAACGCGACGTAATCGAGCTGTTGCAKCAGGAAGTGACTTGGATCGTAATTGATGCAGGCGCGCGCATGGCCGCCGACCGCGTCGAGGAAGCGTTCGAACGTCGCGCCGTCGTGGATGTCCTCGCCCGGATGGATCTCGTAGCAGACGTCGCATCCCGCGTCGTCATACGCGTCGAGAATCGGGCGCCAGCGCCGGCCGAGCTCTTCGAAGGCGGTCTCGACCAATCCCGGCGCACGCTGCGGCCAGGGATAGACGAACGGCCACGCGAGCGCGCCGGAAAAGCTCACATGGGCGGCAAGACCGAGGCGCTTCGAGGCTTTCGCCGCAAGCAGCATCTGGTCGACGGCCCATTGCTGGCGAGCCTTCGGATTGCCTCTCACCTCGGGCGCGGCGAAGCCGTCGAAAGCCTCGTCGAAGGCGGGATGGACGGCCACCAGTTGGCCCTGCAGATGGGTCGACAATTCGGTGATGGTGAGACCATGGCTCGCCGCAATTCCCTTGATCTCGTCGCAATACGCGTCCGATTCGGCGGCCTTGCGAAGGTCGAAAAGCCTGGCGTCCCAGGTCGGAATCTGCACGCCCTTGTAGCCGAGCGATGCGGCCCACCGGCAGATCGAATCGAGGGAATTGAACGGCGCTTCGTCTCCGGCGAACTGCGCGAGGAACAGGCCGGGACCTTTCATGGTCTTCATGGATATCTCCCAGGAATTCCCTCCCCGCGAAAGGGGGAGGGAACAGAGCAGAGGCGAGAGGTTTAGAACGGCGAGTCGGGGAAGTAGTAGCTCTTCGCGTTGTCCTTCGTGATCAATTGCGCATTGAGCACGTAAGTCCCGCGCATCGGCGCGTTGGTGAAGAACTGCGCCGCCGTCACGGTCATGGCGGTCGCGATCATGCCCGGCGGATAGGAGACGTTGGCCGGAAACATCTTGTCGCCGTCCATGACGCGCTTGACGATATCCTTCATGCCGGCGCCGCCGAGCACGAACTTGATGTCCTCGCGTTTGCCCTGGCGGATCGCTTCCATGACGCCGAGCGCCATGTCGTCGTCCGAGGCCCAGACCGCGTCGATCTTCGGATGCTTGGAGAGATAATCCTGCATCACCCGGAAGGCGTCGTCGCGGTTCCAGTTGGCGTATTGCTTGTCGATCACCTTGACGCCCGAACCTTCGAGCGCCTTCTCGAAATTCGATACGCGTTCTTCGTCGATGACCGTCGGGATGCCGCGGAAGATCACGACGTTGCCCTGCTTCAAGTTGTCGACGAAGTACTTGCCCGCGACGCGCCCGAATTCCGGGTTGTTGCCGGCGACATAGATGTCCTGGATCGAGGCATCCTTCAGGCCGCGATCGACGACGGTGATGAACGTGCCGCGCTTCTTCACTTCCCGCACGGGATTGGTCAATTCGTCCGAGTTGAACGGCAGGACGACCAGCGCGTCGATCTTCTGTGCCGTCAGATCGTCGAGCGCGTTGGCTTGCGCTGCGCCGTCGGGCGACGTTTTCACGACGACTTTCAGTCCCGGATAGGTCTTCTCGAGTTGCTTGGCCGCTTCCTGCGCGTGATAGACGACGCCGCCCGTCCAGCCGTGCGTCGCGGCTGGTATCGAGACGCCGATCGTCACGTTCTTTGGCTGCGCCATGGCGCCGCTCGTCAGGCCCGCAAGAAGGCCTGCGGCCGCTGCGAGCTTAAATGCCGTTCCTCTCATGTTTTCCTCCCTGAGGGTTGGCCGAGCCCCGATCGTTACCGGTGGGCTCTCCCGGATTCATCGCCCCCGCTGCAGACTGCGCTGCACCAGCATGGCGATAATGATGATGGCGCCTTGCACCGCGCCCACGAGAAACTCGGAGACGAAGTTGGAGAGCACCATGATGTTGGCGACGAGTTCGAGAATGATGGCGCCGATCACCGTGCCGCCGATGCGGCCGACGCCGCCCTTGAGCGCGGTGCCGCCGACGACGACGGCGGTGATCGCCTGCAATTCCCATAACAGACCGGTGGTCGGCGTGGCCGATCCGAGACGCGGCACATAAACGAGAACCGCGATGCCGACGCAGATGCCCTGAATGACGTAGACGAGCGTCCGCACCCGCCAGATCGGCACGCCGGAATAGCGCGCCACGTCCTCGTTGGAGCCGAGCGCCACCACATGCCGGCCGAAGGACGTCTTGTAGAGGATGAGCGCGCCGATAGCCGCGACGACGAGGAAGACCAGAATCGGCACGGGCACGCCGAGGACGTCGCCGAAATAGACCGGCCGGTAGAGTTCGCGCAGGTCCGAATTGCGCATGGTGATCGTACCGCCGGCCGCGAGCCAGATCACGAGCGAGCGGAAAATTCCCATCGTGCCCAACGTGACGATGAAGGGTTCGATGCGTCCGAAGGTGACGATCAACCCGTTCGCCAGACCGCACACGGCGCTCAGCGAAATGGCCGCGAGCATGCCGAGCGCGAGCGTTCCGACATCGCCGCCGCCCGCCTTGTTGAGAGTGAGGATCATGACGCCGGCGACGAGGGCCGCCATCGATCCGACCGACAGGTCCAACCCGCCGCTGGCGATGACGAATGTCGCGCCGACCGCGATGATCGCGATGAAAGCGGAGCGCGTCACCACGTTGAGGAGGTTGGACGCCGTCAGGAAATCGGGATTGATCAACGATCCGGCGATGACGAGCACGACGAGCGCGATGAATGGCGACAGCGTCCGCAGGTCGAGATTGAAGCGGCGCTCCTTGGGAGATGTGCGAAGCACGGTTTCCGTCATGCGTGTCCCGCGGCGATTTCCGCCGCCCTTTCTTCGTGAACGCCCGTGGCGAAAAAGACGATGGCGTCTTCGGACAGGTCCGCTTGCGCCACCTCGCCGGCGATGCGCCCATTGCGCATGACGATGACGCGATGGCACAGGCCGATCAGTTCCTGCATCTCGGATGAGATGACGATGACCGACCGCCCCTGCTCGGCGAGCGATGCGATGAAGCGATAGATCTGTTCCTTGGTGCCGATGTCGACACCGCGTGTCGGCTCGTCGATGATGACGATGCGCGGCTCGACCAGCATCATCTTGGCGAGGAGAAGCTTCTGCTGGTTGCCGCCCGACAATTGTCCCGCCAGCATGTCGCGGCGTCGGGCGCGGATATCGAAATCGCGGATCGCGGTATCGAGCGCCTTCGCTTCGGCATCCACGTCGATGAGGGAGCCGCGCGTGAATTTCTCCAGCGCCGCCAGCGTCAGGTTGGTGCGCAGGTTCTGCCTCAGCAGCAGGCCCTTGCCCTTGCGGTCTTCCGAGAGATAGACGATCCCCGCCGCCATCGCCTCGCGCGCGTCGCGAAAGACGACTTTTCGCCCGTCGAGCAGGACCGTGCCTTGAGAGGGCCGCAGCCCGACGAGGCCTTCGAACAATTCCGTCCGCCCCGCGCCGATCAATCCGCCGAAACCGAGAATCTCGCCGCGGCGAAGCGCGAATGACGCGTGCTCGACATAGCCGGGAACGACCATGTCCGTGGCGGCGAGCACGGTTTCGTCGGAGGCGGTGAGAGGCTTTTCGGGATAGAGCTTCGACATGTCGCGGCCGACCATGAGCCGGGCCATCTCGATCGGTTCCAGATCGGCGATGTCGCGGGTCGCGACGCGCTTGCCGTCGCGCAGCACGGTCACCCGGTCGGCGATGGCTTTCACTTCTCCCAGCCGGTGCGAAATGTAGAGGACGCCGACACCCTCCGCGCGCAACGTGCGGATGATCTTGAAGAGGCTTTCGGCTTCGATGGGGGTGAGCACCGCGGTGGGTTCGTCGAACAGCACGATCCGGTTCGGCACCAGCAAGGCGCGGGCGATCTGGACGAGCTGCCGGTCCGCGATCGACAAGTGCCGGACCCGCGTATCGGCGTCGATGGTGACGCCGAGCCGTGCGAGCACCGCGCGGCTTTGCTCGCGCATGGCGCGATCGTCGACGAAACCGTGCCGGGTGATTTCACGACCGAGGAAGATGTTCTGCGCGACGGTCAGATCGTCGGCGAGTAGGATCTCCTGATGAACGAGGACGATACCCCGGCTCTCGGCGTCGACCGGACCGGAGAACTGGATCGGCTGGCCCTCGAARAACAGGTTGCCTTTGGTCGGCACAAGGTGCCCCGACAGGATCCGCATCAGAGTCGATTTCCCGGCCCCGTTCTCGCCGATCACGGCATGAACCTCGCCCGGCTTCAGATCGAGCGAAATCTCGCTCAAGACCTCGATCGGGCCGAACGATTTCGAAATGGTCTCTGCGCGAAGAGCGAAATCCATACGCGTCTCCGATCCGTCAGGACGGAAAGGGCGAACGCTCCCGGGAAGGCCGGAAGCGGCGGCATTGGCGCGCGATGCGCCGGTCTGGATCGTCAGCTCGGGAATAGGCGAAGCGGCATCGGTTTCCTCCAGGATCTGGCATTGTCCTCTGACGGGACTTTTTCGAACCCCCATGCCCTTGCCGAAGATCGACAAGGCACGATGTAATCGATTACATTCACTTTACCGCACTATCGGGTTCTGTCAAACAGGCGCGCAACAGGGGTCAAGTCCGATGGACGAAGGTGGGCGCAGATCGAGAGCGGGACGCAGCAATGCCGTCCGCGCTGCGCGCATTCAGGACGTCGCGAAACTCGCCGACGTGTCGACGGCGACCGTCAGCCGTGCCCTCGCTTTTCCCGACAGGGTGTCGAGTGAAACGCGCGCCCGCGTGTTGGACGCCATTGCCCGGACGGGCTACGTGCCGAACCCGGCGGCGCGCTCGCTCAGATCGCAGAAGACCTACATGGTGCTGGTCGTGCTGCCCAACCTCGCGAACACGTTCTTCTCCAAGATCCTCCGCGGCATCGAAGAGACGTTGTTCGAGGCCGGCTACGGCATGATCATCGGCGACCTCGACGGATCGCCGGAGAAGGAAGCGCATTTCGCCGCCTTCACCGCGGCGGGCCGGGTCGATGGCGCCATCCTGCTCAACGGTCACCTGTTCGGGCAGACCCGCGAGGGCAAAGGCGTTCCGGCCGCGATCAACATTCCACTCGTCGCGCTCTGCGAGGCGATCCCGGGAGCGGACATCCCGCAGATCGAAGTCGACAACCGCGTCGGCGCATCCACGATGATCGGTCATCTCGCCGCCCTCGGCCATCGCGAGATCGCCTATCTGAGCGGACCGGTGGAAAACGTGCTCGAACAGGAGCGCATGCGCGGTTATCGGGAGGGGCTCGATGCGCAGTCGCTTCCCTTCGATCCCGACCTCGTCCTCACCGGCGATTACACCGTCGAATCCGGCATCCGGGCCGGACGTGCGCTGCTCGCCCGAAAGAGCCGTCCGACCGCGGTTTTCTGCACCAGCGATGAAATGGCGATCGGCCTCATGCGCACCTTGCACTCGGTCGGCGTGCGGGTGCCTCAGGATATCTCCGTCGCCGGGTTCGACGATATCGAGTTCGCCGCGGTGGCGGAGCCGGCCCTGACCACCATTCACCAGCCACGGCGCGAATTGGGCCAGGTGGCGGCGACCGCCTTGGTCGATCTTCTGCAGGGGCGTCCGAGCCCCGATCGTATTCGACTCGAGACGCATCTCGTCGTTCGAGACAGCACCGATCGGCCTGCCGGAACGGTTTAACGGCCAAGCTTCACCATACTGTCATGAAAGCCTCATAAAAACCCGGCGGCGCTCTTTACTGTGGGTCAGCGTTCGWGGTTTGCTGGCTACATAAGATGCGCTCGAACGCACGACATCGGGAGGAATGATGACGGTGACCAGCTCAGGCTCGGCAGCGATCGATATCGACCATCTCAAGGTCAGTTACGGCAACAACCCGGTTCTTCACGGGGTCAATCTCTCGGTCGCTCCCGGCGAGTTCATCGCCATCCTCGGCTCCTCCGGCTGCGGTAAGACAACGCTCCTGCGCACCATCGCCGGCTTCCAGAAAGCGTCGGGCGGCGCCATCCGGTTGTTCGGCCGCGACGTCGTCGACATGCCGCCGGAAAAGCGCGGCATGGCGATGATGTTCCAATCCTATGCGCTGTGGCCGCACATGACCGTTCTCGGCAATGTCGGGTACGGTCTGCGCCTGCGCGGCGTCGCGAAGAGCGAGATCAAAATTCGGGTCGCCAACGTCCTCAGGATGCTCAATCTTTCCGGTCTCGAAGACCGCAAGGTGACCAACCTCTCCGGTGGCCAGCGGCAGCGTGTGGCGCTTGGGCGGGCGCTCGCGATCGAGCCTGCGATTCTTCTTCTCGACGAGCCCTTGTCGAACCTCGATGCGAAGGTGCGCCTGCAATTGCGCGGCGAGATCAAGAGCCTGCAGAACCGCCTCGGCTTCACGGCGATCCACGTGACGCACGATCGCGAGGAGGCCATGACCATGGCGGACCGCATCGTGGTGATGGATTCAGGCCACATCGCGCAGATGGGGACGCCGAAAGACGTCTTCGATCATCCGGTTTCGCCCTTCGTCGCCAGTTTCATGGGGGCGGAAAATACACTTCAGCTCGATGTTCGCCCCTCCGGGTCGGGGATCGAGGTCAAGGCGGAAGAAAGCCGTCCGGCGCAATGGAGCGGCGAAGCTCCGGTTGGCGCCGTCACGGCCTATTTCCGCGACGATGTCGCGTCGCTCGACGATCCGAACGCGCACATCGAAGGCTCCATTGTCCTGCCCGGGAAGATTACGCAGAGAACGTATCCGGGTGGGCATTACAGGTACGTGGTAGCGATCGGCGACCGTCATTTTACTGTGACCGACGATGACTACCACGAGCTCGATCGCCCGGTCGGCCTGCGCCTTCCGCTGGCGTCGTTGCACCTGTTCTCAAGCGAACAATCAAAGGGAGGTATCCATGCGTAAAACTCTGCTATTGGCAGGCTTCGCCGCTCTGGCGTTCAGCCAGTCGGTGAGCGCCCAGACACTCAACGTCGCGACGGCCGGCGACCAGAACATGGTCGATTACATCAAGGATTATCTCGGGCCGATGTTCGAGAAGAGCCATCCGGGTGTGAAGGTCGTCGCGGTCGGCACCGGCCCGGGCGACGGCGGCTCGCAGAAGATCTACGAGAAGCTCGACGCGCAGAAGAAGGCCGGCACGGCGAATGTCGATTTCGACGTCATCGTCATCCACCAGAAAGCGGCCGGCACGCTGGTCAAGGACGAGCTGATCGAGAAGTACCGCGAGAAACTCCCGACCGGAAAACTCGTCACCCGCGACACGGCGACGAACTCGCTCGGCACGGATGTCACCGGCTACGTGATGCCGATGTTCCATTCGCAGACCGCGCTCGCCTACAATCCGGATCTCGTGAAGACGCCGCCGGCGACCTATGCGGAATTGCGCGATTGGGTGAAGAAGAACCCGAAGCAATTCGGCTATAACGGCATCAAGGGCGGCATGTCCGGCGTCGCATTCGTGACCGGTTGGGTTTCGGCCTTCGGCGGCGACGCCGCGAAGCTCGAATCCGGCCCCTACGATGCGGCGACGAAGGCGACTTGGGACAAGGCGATGGCCGATCTCAAGGACTTCAACCAGAGCGTCGTGATCACGCCCGGCAATGCCGGCACGCTCGACATGTTGAACCGCGGCGAAATCGCCATGGGCCCGGTTTGGGTCGACATGTTCTACACCTGGAAGGCGGAAGGAAAGCTGCCGCCGACCATGAAGCTGAAGCTCGTCTCGCCCGGCATGCCCGGCCAGCCGATGTACTACGCGATCCCCAAGAAGACCGCGCAGGAGAAGCTCGCCTCGGAATTCATCGCGCTCGCGACGAGCCCCGACGTGCAGGCGGAAGGCATCGTGAAGCGCTTCAACTGGTATCCGGGCATCGATGCCCAGAACCTCGAAGGCAAGCTCGATCAAGCCGCGTGGAATCAGCTCTTCTCGGACATCACGCCGAAGGACCTGTCCACCAATGGTAAGCCCTTCCCGATCGGCCCCTATTTCAACGACATTCTCGAAACCTACGAGAAGAAGGTCGCGAACTAGGCTCAACCCTTCGATCCAGCGGGCGGCGCGCAAGAAAGCGGGCCGCCCGCTTTTCGTCTCGATCAGTTCGGATTTCTTGCAATGGCGCGACCGTCGTTCTTCGGCCTTCTCCTGATCGCGCCCGCGTTGGTGATGATCGGCGCGCTGTTTCTCTATCCCCTCGGATTCTCGCTCGCATCCGCCTTCACCGATACGGCCGGTGGCCTGACGCTGGCGCATTTCCAGAAGGCCTACGAACTCTATTCCACCGATATCCTGTTCACGCTCTTCATCGTCATCGTCTCGACCCTCTTGACCGGCTTCTTCTCGATCCTGATCGCGGGCGTTCTGACCCTCGGCGAGACGCCGTGGCTGGTGGCGATCCTGCGCAACCTCTATCGCTGGCCGCTCTTCATTCCGTTCATCGTCGCGGCGCAATGCATGCGCACGTTTCTCGCCAAGAACGGCCTGATGAACAATTCGCTGGTTGCCATGGGCGTTCTCGAACCGATCCAGACCATGAGCTTTCTCGATTGGCGCGGCATCATCATCACCTTCGTGTGGAAACAGGTGCCCTTCGTGACGCTGATGGTCGCCGGCGCCATGGCGTCCATCGATCGCGCCACCATCGAAGCCGGGCGCAACCTCGGCGCCTCGCGGCCGCGCGTCCTGGTCGAATTGGTGCTGCCGCAGGTGGCGCAGACGCTCCTCGTCGGTCTCGTTCTCTCGTTCGTGACGATGCTGTCCGTTCTCTCGGTGCCGATGATGGTGGCCGGATCGCAGCCGACGATGATGACCGTCGACATGGCTTTCCGCATCAACTCCTACGGCGACTACGCCACCGCGAATGCGCTCGGCGTGATCTCCTACGCCATTTCCGGCTTCGCCGCCTGGATCTACCTCCGGCACAACGTGAAACGTGAGGTGGCCGCATGAGCGCGAAAGCCCAAATCGCCGCCGAACCGGCGCGGATCGAACCGATTTCCGCGCTCCGCCGTTTCCGCGTCTGGACCTTCGGCGCGACCATCCTGAAAGCGGCGGCGCTCGCGATCTTCGCGTTCATGCTGTTCGGCCCGCTGCTCAACCTGGTGCTGTGGTCCTTCGCCGAACGGTGGTACGCGCCGTTCAAGCTGCCGGTCACGTACGGCACCCGCTATTGGGAAGTCGTGTTCCGGCCGACCGGCGACGCCATGGCCTCGCTGATGACGAGCGTCAGCATCGCGTGTCTCACCGTGGTCGTGGCGCTGCTCGTTTCGGTACCGGCGGGATACGCCCTCGCGCGGCTGAAATTGCCGTGGCGCACGGGGTTGATGATTCTCTTCCTCCTGCCGCAGGCGTTTCCGTCGGTGGCGATCTACATCAACGTCGCACGGGTTTTCTACAGCATCGGCCTGACGGGAACGATCACCGGCGTCGTGCTCGTGCACGCGGCGCACGGGCTGGTCTATTCGGTGTGGATCGCGGCGGCGGCGTTCGCGGCAGTCGACCGAGATCTCGAACTCGCAGCGCGCAATATCGGCGCGTCGCCGTTGCGGGCGTTCTTCACGGTGACCTTGCCGCTGGCGGCGCCGGGCATCATGGCGAGCGCGATCTTCGTCTTCCTCGAATCGCTCGACGAGTTCACCGGCACGTTCTTCGTGGGCGTTCCGCAGGTGACGACGCTGCCGCTCCTTCTCTACAACGCGAGCATGGGCGGCAATTATCAGATCGCGTCGATCACCGCGTTGATCCTGCTCGTGCCGTCCGTGTTGTTCATGATCGTCATYGAACGCTTTCTGAAAGCGGACGTGCTCAGCAAAGTCGGCCAATAATGCTCAGACTCATCACATGGAATATCCAGTGGGGCCTCGGGATCGACGGCAGGCGCGATCTCAAGCGCCTGATCGAAGATGCGCGCGACGTCGCCGATTTCGATGTTCTCTGCCTGCAGGAGATCGCCGACAATTTCTCCGGCCTGAAGGGGCATGAGGGCGAGAACCAGTTCGCCGAGATCGCGGCCCTGCTGCCGGGATATCATGCGATCGACGGTGTCGCGCTCGATGTGCCCGGCGGTAGCGGCGGGCGCAGCCGGTTCGGCAACATGATCCTGTCGCGCCATCCCGTCGCGCAGGTGCTGCGTTACACCTTGCCGTGGGAAGCGGCGGCGACGCGCAACATGCCGCGGCTTCTGCTGGAAGCCGTGATCGAGACGCCGAAGGGTCCCGTGCGGGTGATGACCACGCATCTCGAATATTCCTCCGACAAGCTGCGGCGCGCGCAGGTCGAGGGGATCCGCGAAGCCCACCGCACCGCGTGCGCGCGGACGGCGGAGCCGCGCGTCGCCGGCCCGGGGACCTACGC
>NZ_JBFUKD010000018.1:0-18389 GCF_056401005.1 Microvirga sp. P4_G7
GGTCACGGTCGACAACGTCGCTCCCATCGACGCGCCCCGCGCGGGCAGAGGCGAGACGGTATTGATCGTCGAAGATGAGCCGGTCGTACGCAGCATCATCGTCGATGTTCTGACGGATCTCGGCTACCACACACTCGAAGCAAGCGACGGTCCATCCGGACTGGCGCAGCTGCGCCTCAACCAACGTATCGATCTTCTCGTCACCGACGTGGGTTTGCCGGGTATCAATGGACGCCAGCTCGCCGATCAGGCCCGCGAGCGACACCCGGACCTGAAGGTGCTCTTCATGACCGGTTACGCGGAGAATGCCGCGGTCCCGTCGGGTTTCCTCGAGCCGGGTATGGCCATGATGACCAAACCCTTCGCCATCGACGCATTCGCTCAGAAAGTCCGTGGCATTATCGAAAAGAGTTAGCCTGTCTGCCGCGTTTCAAGCGCCCTGCATAAAGAGGTCCGCATTCCATGCGAAGCGACACTCAGGCAACATGAGGCTAACATCGAAAGCGAGTCTCTGCGCCCGCAATGCATTTGACCTTGATCAATCGCTTGCCCATCCGCATATCCTCGTCTCAAGCCAAGGGGAAACGAAGGGAGAGAGCCCGACGATGCGTTACTCAGGATCGGTCGTTCAAGGCGGGTTGGACTTGCGGTGGCGGGTTTTCTGATGGTGTCTTCGCTGCCCGCCGGCTCGGACCTCATCACAAAAGGCGACAGCGACATTGCCGCGCGGTATGTGGCTGGGATCATTGCTGATACTCTGGACGCATTTCCTGCTCTCCCGTCCATCCCGAAAATGCTCTGGAGTGGGGGTCGACACGCATGAACCAGTTCCATCAACAGATCGCCGACCTAGAGGCTTCGCTCGACGAATTGTCCCAAGCCGCCGAGCAGTGTCGCAAAGCAAAGATCCTCGCAAAGGTGATCATTGGTGCGGGTTTCCTCGCCCTCGCCGTACTCGTTCTCGGTCTCCTTCGAGCGGGCGAGCCCATCGCGCTCGTCGCCGGGATCGCGGCCATTCTTGGCGGGATCGTGTTTTACGGATCGAACCGAAGCACATTGCAGGAAGTCAAAGCTCGAATCGCCGCCACAGAAACCGAGCGCGCCGCATTGATCGATGCGATGCATCTCCGGTTGGTGCAGGAGAACTAGTCGGCCTCCTCACCAATTCGACATGGTTCCGTCCTGCAGTCTTGCGATCGGCAGATAAGCGCGCTCGTAAGGATACTTTGCAGCAAGCGATTCATCGATGTCGACACCATGACCCGGTGCATCTCCCGGATAAAGGAAGCCATCTGCGAATGTGTAGGCGTGGGGGAAGACAGCATCCGTCTCCGGCGTATGTCGCATGTATTCCTGAATGCCAAAATTGGGCACCCAAAGATCGAAATGGAGCGCGGCGCCCATGCAGACCGGCGAGAGATCCGTTGCGCCGTGAGAGCCCGTTCGAACCTGATAGAGTTCGGCGAGCGCCGCAATCTTTCGAAGCTGTGTGATGCCTCCGGCATGAACGACCGTCGTGCGAATGTAGTCGATTAGCTGGTTCTCGATCAGCTCACGACAATCATGAATCGAGTTGAACACTTCGCCGATGGCGATGGGAGTCGTCGTATGCTGGCGGATAAGCCTGAGCGCTTCCTGGTTTTCTGCGGGCGTAGGATCCTCCATCCAGAACAGATGATAGGGCTCGACCTCTTTTCCGAGACGTGCTGCCTCGATCGGAGTCAAGCGATGATGAACATCGTGGAGGAGATGAAAATCGGGGCCGTGTGCCTTGCGGAGCGCTTCGAACAGCTTTGGCGCAAAGTTGAGATACATCTCCGTCGACCAGATCTGCTCTTCGGGCAGGCCCTTCGTTGCGGGTTCGTAGAACAACTTGCCGCGAGAAATGCCATAGGCCGTATCGAGTCCTGGAACGCCAGCTTGTGCGCGGACTGCCTTGTATCCGAGCGACAGATAATGACCGACCGCGTCAACGGTCTCTGCAATATCGCTTCCGTTCGCATGTCCGTAGACCATGACACCTGAACGGCTTTTGCCTCCTAGGAGCTGGTAGAGCGGCAAGCCCGCGATTTTCGCTTTGATGTCCCACAGGGCGGTATCGACAGCTGCTATCGCCGACATGGTGACGGGCCCGCGCCTCCAATATGCCCCCTTGGCGAGGTATTGCCAGATATCCTCGATCTGTTGCGGATCACGGCCGATGAGACAAGGGATCACGTGCTCTTCAAGATAGGCGAGAACAGCAAGTTCGCGTCCGTTCAACGTCGCGTCGCCGATGCCGTAGACGCCCTCGTCTGTCACGATCTTGAGCGTGACGAAATTCCGACCCGGACAGGTGACGATGCAGTAGGCTTTCTCGATTTTCATCTTAGCTCTCGACGGTTCAACAGGTCGCTAGGAGACCAGCGCGGCGACGGTGTGTTTGGCACCCTTGGCAAAGAGGCTGCGCAGCGCCTTCGTTACCGAATCCGCAAAACGAATGTTCTTCGATAGGTCGTCGCCGAAGATCTCGTTCACGGACAGAAGTTCAGCGGCCAATGCATCGGGTGACGCGCCTGCCTTATCGGCAAGTTCGCGCAATCTCTTCGCCATTGGATCGCGCACGTCGATCGGCTGACCGACTTCGTCCACACCAGTGACGTAACGCATCCACGCGGCGACGCCGAGAGCCAGACGGTCGATCGGGGCATTCGCGCGGAGCCGGTCGCGAACAGTTCCAAGTAGGCGCTGCGGAAGTTTCTGCGACCCATCCATCGCGATCTGCCATGTGCGGTGCTTCAAGGCGGGGTTTTTGAACCGCTCGACCAGGGCACGTTGATAGGACACAAGATCGGTTCCAGACGGCATGTGCAGCGTCGGTGCGACTTCGTCCGCCATCAAGTGTTCGATCAACTGCACGAAAGCTGGATCAGCCATCGTATCCGAGACAGTCTCATAGCCCGACAGAAAACCAAGATAGGCCAGCGTCGAGTGACTGCCGTTGAGCAGCCGTAACTTCATGAGCTCGTAGGGTTCGACGTCCTCTACGAACTGAGCGCCGGCGTCTTCCCAAGCAGGCCTCCCTTGTGGGAAATCATCTTCGATAATCCACTGCGTGAACGGCTCGGTCACGACCGGCCACGCATCGGTGACACCGATCGCCTGACTGATCCGTGCTCGGTCACCATCGGTCGTCGCCGGCACGATTCGGTCGACCATCGTCGCGGGACAGGAGACGTTCTTTGCGACGAACAGGCCGAGATCCGGGTCGACCAACTCAGCGTATCGAGCCAACACACGCTTCACCGTCCGCCCGTTGGATGGAAGGTTGTCGCACGTCAGCACCGTAAAAGGAGCAAGCCCGGCCTCTCGGCGACGGCGCAGAGCCTCGACAATCAAGCCAGGGGCCGACCGCGGGCGCCGCGGCTCGGCGCGATCATGCACGATATCAGGGTGCTTTTCGTTCAACGAACCAGTCGCCGGGTCATGGCAGTAACCTTTCTCCGTGACCGTTAAGGACACGATCCGCGTTCTCGCATYGCTCATGATCCGCAAGAGATCGTCAACGGCCTCGGGAGCGACAATGATGCGCGAAATCGCGCCGATCACGCGAAGGCTTTCGCCGTCCTTAGATCTGACGGAAAGCGTATAGAGGCCGTCCTGCGGATGAAGCGCATCGTACGTATCAGGACTCCGCAAGCTTGCAGCGACGATGCCCCAGCTCGTGTCCCGTTCAAGAAGCGTATCCGTGTAGACGGCTTGATGCGCACGATGAAACGCACCAACGCCGAGGTGGACGATCCCCGTGGTGACTTTTGTGCGGTCGTAGGCGGGTCTCACGATCGCCGGCGGCAGATCGCTGAGGGTGAGACGGTTCAAGCGCTTCGGCATAGTCTTCTCAATGCGCTGGCTGCTGTTTGGCCCGCGTTACGATCTGCGTGGGATTGACGAAACGAAGTGCGATCATCAGCCAGATCAGCGTCGTCACCATGTAGATGACCGCCATGGCATCGATGGATTGCACGGCACGGACGCCGGCGGCGAAGACGGCATAGTAGAGCGCGACGACAAGGGTCTGACTCGTCGGGCCCGCCACCAGGAAGGTGAGCTCGAACATTGCGATCGTGCGCACAAGAACCAGGAGCAGCGCTGCGAGAATTCCCGGTAGAAGCAGCGGCATTAGGACGTGAATGAACAGCTTGAACGTATTCGCACCGAACACCCGAGCCGCCGCTTCGATCTTGGGATCGATCTGCTCGATGAAAGGAATCATGACGAGAATGACGAAAGGAACAGTCGGCACCAGATTGGCTGCAACGACTCCCCAGAACGTGCCTGCGAGTCCGGTTCGATAAAGAACGGTCGCGAGAGGGATACCGAACGTGATCGGGGGAATCAGAAGTGGCAGGAGGAACAGCAGGATCAGGATGCGTTTTCCAGGGAAGTCCCGGCGCGCGAGTGCATAGGCGGCAGTTACGCCTAGAACACCGGAAATGAGGACCACCACCCCGACGACCTGAAACGTCACGAGCAGGACGTCTCCGAGCTGAAACTCGTTCCACGCAGAGGAATACCATCGCGTCGTCCATCCGACAGGAAGCCACGTTCCAAGCCAGCGTGTCGCGAAAGAGCTTGTGACGACTGTGCCGATCATGGCGAAGAGATTGATGACGAAGAAAGCAACCAACGACCATATGGCCGCCGCCCAGAGTTTCGATCCTAGTGTCGTATCGCGGATCATCGCACTATCCTTTCGCACCGCTCGCCGGGCCACGGTAGAAGAGACCGCGCGAGGCAAGAACGGCGACAACGATGGCAAGCTGAACGAAGCCCATGATCATCGCCACCGCAGACGCCATCGAATAATCGTATTCTTCGAATGCGGCTTGATACGCGGCGATCGAGATSACACGCGTTGGACCSGCCGGCGCGCCCAGCAGCACGGCAGAAGGGAAGACCGAGAATGCCTGGACGAAGGACAGGCAGAACGTGATCGCGAACCCCGGCATGAGAAGTGGCAGATAGACATGGCGAAACCGCTGCGAGGCGCTCGCCCCCAGTGTCGCTGCGGCTTGCTCCAGTGCCGGGTCGATGCCCGTCACGTAGGACAGCGTCAGCAAGAAGGTGAATGGAAAACCCGTGATCACGAGCGAGGCAAACACGCCCCAGTAATTGTGCACGAGCTTTAACGGCTGCGAGATCAATCCGAACGTCATCAAAGTGCGGTTGAACCAGCCTTGCGGCCCGAGATAGTTCAGAAGCCCTTCAGCGACGAGCACAGTCCCGAGCGTGATCGGTAAGACCAGAATGGTCGTCAGCAAGCGTTGATGTCGCATCAGGCGGACTCGGAACGCGACCGGCACCGCAAGCACCAGGTTGAGAAGCGTCACAGGGATCGCGAGCCACAACGTCTTCGCGATCGTTTCATAGAGGAAGGAATCCGAGAAGAAGCGCTGATAGTTGGCGAGCCAACCACCGTTCTTGGGTTCAAAAGACAACACCAAGCCGAAGGCGAACGGATAGATGAACAGACACAGACTGAAGACGGCCGCCGGCAGGATCAGAAGCGTGACCGCATCGAGACCACGGGCAGCGAGACGCTGACGCAAATTCGGTCCGTGTGCGACACCTGGAGAAAGTGCATGCATGATGTCCTCCCTATGCCGGTTCGGCAAAAATGAGGATCCGTTCGTCGCCCCCGCGAACATGGATAATCGTACCCGGCGTGACCGTGTGATCCGACCGGAAGACGAGCTCCAGTCCGCCGGACGATCGGGCCGTTCCGACGAACTCACGACCACGATACTCGATGGTTTCGACCTTCACGGGTATTGAATTATCTCCTGCTTCACCGACAACGAGATCATCGGGACGCAAAGCTGCAAAAGCCGTAGAGCCTATGGCCAGTTTCTCGCGAGGAATACCCGAAATGCGCGCACCTTCCACATCGAGCACGGCATGGTCGTCGGCGGACGACACCACTGTGCCCTTCAGCTTGTTGCGGAAGCCCATGAAATCCGCAACGTCGAGATGCGCCGGGCTCTCATAGAGCTCTTTTGGTGTCCCCACCTGCCGAACAACTCCGTCGCGCAAAACAACGATGCGGTCAGCGAGCGAAAGCGCCTCATCCTGGTCGTGCGTCACGTAGATCGTCGTGGCGCCGAGCTCGTTGTGAATGCGGCGGATTTCCGCGCGCATTTCGAGGCGAAGCTTGGCGTCGAGGTTGGAGAGCGGCTCGTCCATCAACACAAGCGGGGGCTCGATGACGATCGCACGCGCGATCGCAACGCGCTGCTGTTGGCCACCCGAGAGTTGCCCCGGTAGTTTGTTTTCCTGGCCGTTGAGACGCACGAGGCCAATCGCCTCATCGACCTTGCGTGCGATCTGGGCCCTGGGCAATCCGCGCATCTTCAAGCCGAAGCCGACGTTCTGACGCACGTTGAGGTGGGGGAAAAGCGCGTAGTTCTGGAAAACCATGCCAAAACCGCGCTCTTCCGGACGCAAGGTGTCGACCCGGTTCTTATCGAGCCAGATAGAACCACCCGTGACGGGCAGGAGACCCGCGATGCAGTTCAACGTCGTCGACTTGCCGCAACCCGACGGGCCGAGCAACGCGATGAATTCGCGCCGCTTGATCGTCAGGTTGACGTCACGCAGGGCGTTGAGAGTCCCGAAATCGCGACTCACATGGTCCAAGCGGACTTCGTCAAACTTTGAAAGGGCAATTGCCATCGCGGGATCCCTGTCCT
This sequence comes from Microvirga sp. P4_G7, assembly GCF_056401005.1. NCBI lineage: Bacteria > Pseudomonadati > Pseudomonadota > Alphaproteobacteria > Hyphomicrobiales > Methylobacteriaceae > Microvirga > Microvirga sp. P4_G7. Next base: position 6,729 of record NZ_JBFUKD010000018.1, read on the forward strand.
ACTTGCGCTTCGATCCGCCGACCTGCTCGTCCCAGATGCGGAAGGCGACCACCATCTGCTCAGGTTGGAGCGGCAACTCGATCGGATTGTCGGCAATCAGCCGTTCGTATTCGGGACGCCCGAATTCCTTGATCGCTGCCTGGCTTTCCGGCGGCGCCATATCGAGTGTGACACCTTTTACCGCAGGGCCCGGATAGAAGTACCCTTCGTCATAGGTATACGCTTGCTGCTCTTTGGAAAGCAGGAAGCTCATCAGGTCGAGAAGCACCGCAACCTTCTCGTTCGAGAGACCCTTCGGTACGCACATGTAGTGCGCGTCGGCCACCCAGTGGAAGCCCTTCAGCGCCCCGACCCTGGCTTCCTTCGGAACGACGCCGAGGACTCGGGGATTGATGTCCCAGCCTGTGGTCGACACCGTCATGTCACGGGACCCTTCACCGAGCTCTTTCATGACCGCGCCGGTGCCGGACGGGTAGTACTCGATGTACTGACCGAGCTCTCGGAGATAAGCCCAGGTCTTGTCCCAACCCTTAGCTGGATCTTGCGGATTGCTGTCGCCGAGGATGTACGGCAGGCCCATGATGAACGTGCGACCAGGTCCGGAATTCGCCGGCCGTGCGTAGATCAGACGATTGGGGTTCGCCTTCGCCCAGGCGAGAAGCTCTTCCGCCGTCGTCGGCACCGTTTTGACTTTGTCGGGCATGTATTCGAGCAACGGACCGGACGGATAATACGTCACGACTACGCCCTGCCCTTTCGCCAGCGTCTGCATTTTCGCTGCAGCGGGCAGATAGATTTCATCGAGCTTCGGCAGCGAACCAGCATGCGCGGGAATGAGGTCGACCCATAGCTTTTGATCGATGCCAGCCGAGAGCGCATCGGTTCCGGTCAGCACGAGATCGATGTCGACACGGCCTGCGTCCTGCTGCGCCTTGATCTTGCCCGCGAGCTCCGGTGCCGGAGCCTTTGTGAACGTGATGCGTGAGACGAGATTGGGCTTCGCCTTGCGGTAGTTCTCGATCGCCTTTTGCGTCAGCGCGAGATTACCTGCTACGTCGATGATGTTGAGAGCGACAGGCTCTTTAGGCAGGGCGGCCTGCGAGAACGCCGGCCCCCCGATGGCGGCGGCACCGGCTACGCCCGCGAGACCGCCGGCGAATGTCCGTCTGGTGATAAAGTTGTTCATTGTCTTCCTCCCGTTCTGTGCGACAGGCCCCCGCGGGCCCTGCCGGCTTTCACAGCTTGTAGGCCCGTTTTGCGAGGCGATAGGCGAGATCGTGAGCCACCTCATGCGCCTCGTCCTCGTCGAGGCGATGCGTCGTCACGAGGTTGGCGAGAAACGAGCAGTCCACCCGGCGGGCAACATCGTGCCGCGCCGGAATCGAAAGGTATGCGCGGGTGTCGTCATTGAAACCGACGGTGTTTTGGAAGCCGGCTGTTTCCGTGGTGAGCTCTCGGAACCGACGCATTCCCTCGGGCGCATCGAAGAACCACCACGCCGGCCCAAGCTTCAGTGCGGGATAGTGGCCGGCCAAAGGCGCCAATTCCCGGGAGTAGCTGGTTTCGTCGAGTGTAAAGACGATCAATGTGAGTTTATGGTCGTTGCCGAACCGGTCGAGCAGCGGCTTGAGCGCATGGACATAGTCTGTCGGCGAGGGGATATCGGCTCCCATGTCGCGTCCGAAGCGCGCAAAGAGTCCCCGGTTGTGGTTTCGGAAGGATCCCGGATGGATCTGCATCACCATCCCGTCCTCGACGCTCATCGCCGCCATTTCCGTGAGCATCTGCGCGCGGAACAATTCGGCGTCGCCCTCCCGTTGCGCACCGGTCGAGACCCGTTTGAACAATGCCTCCGCGTCCGATCGAGAGAGATCCGCCGTGCGCGCGGTCGGATGTCCGTGATCCGTCGAGGTTGCGCCGTAGTCGCGGAAAAAGGCGCGGCGTACGCGATGAGCTTCGAGATAGCCCGACCACGACGCCGTATCGCAATTTGTCAGCGTTCCGAAGTGTTGAAGATTCTCGCGGAAGCCTTCGAAATCGGGATCGACGACCGGATCGGGTCGATAGGCCGTGATTACACGGCCAGTCCAACCGGAACGCCTGATTGTCTCATGGTGGGTCAGCGGATCGAGAGGGCTCTCCGTGGTTGCGATGGCCTCGATGCGAAACCGCTCGAAGAGTGCGCGGGGGCGAAACGCCGGCGTCTTCAATTCAGCGTCGATACGATCGTAGTAGGCGTCCGCCGTAAGAGGTGAGAGCCGCTCAGTGAAACCAAACAGAGTTGCAAATGTGTGGTCGAGCCACGCCCGGGTCGGCGTCCCGCGGAAGAGGTGGTAATGAGACGCAAAATGCTTCCAGATCGTGCGCGGATCCCTTTCGATCGGGGTGCCGTCACGCGTGGAAACGCCAAGATCTTCGAGGCGAACGCCTTGGCTGTGCAACATCCGGAAAATGTAGTGATCAGGAATGACGAACAACGTCGCTGGATCGGGAAATGCCGCATTCTCGGCGTACCAACGTGGATCGGTGTGACCATGGGGAGAGACGATGGGCAAATCCTGAACGGCAGCGTACAGCCTTCGCGCAACAGCTCGCACGGCGGGCTCGGCAGGAAACAGCCGGTCCGGATGGATCAGCATCATCGTAACTCCCTCGGCGCCCCGTTCCGGCTTGCTTTCAACCGGTTTGAGAACGTCCACAGCCCAAAGCTTAGAGCGCCGGTGGCTTCTTTGCAATGGTCTACTAGTATGGTAGTGTACCACTTATGAATGAGAAGAACCTCGCAAAGCTCGGTCTCAGCCGGGAGCCTATGGCCCGTCAGGTCACACGCGCCCTTCGCCAAGCAATCGTGACGATGCACCTGGCTCCGGGCGAGATGCTGTCCGAGCAAGATCTGGCTCGGCGGTTCGGCGTCAGTCGCTCACCGGTGAGGGAAGCGCTGATCAAGCTTGCGGAGGCTGGTCTCGTTCGCGTTCTGCCGCAACGAGGAACACAGGTCGTCAAAATCTCCCGTGCCAGCGTCGAGGATGCGCGCTTCATTCGCGAAGCAGTTGAATCTGCCGTTGTCCGCGAAGCCGCGCTTCGCGCTGGCCCAGCGATCATCGCAGAGTTGAATGCGAGTCTGACCCGCCAAAGACGTGCGCAGCGGGCGAAGACGACGGAAGAGTTTCTCGATCTGGACGAGGAATTTCATCGTCTTCTCGCCGAAGCGGCAGGGCGCCCTGCGGCTTGGCAGATGATCGAAGACGTCAAACCGCAGATGGACCGGGTCCGGTTCCTCGATATGGCCAAGGCCACGCCGAGGCATGTTGTCATTGCTCAGCACGTAACAATCGTGGATGCCATCAAGGCGCGCGATCCGAACGCCGCAGCAAATGCCATGCATGTACACTTGAGCGAAATACTCCGTTCGCTACCCGAAATCGCGGCCGAGAATCCGGACCTTTTCGAAGCCGATCAGGATTCACCGCCGGCAGCTCTGAGCGCTTGAAGCAAGGGCGTCGCGGCGAACCGACAGAAGTAGAGGCCATGCAGAACACCTTGGAACGACCAGCTCAGGCGGTGCGCGTTGTCCGGCTTCACGAGAGCGACAACCTGGTCGTCGCCGTCGATCCTATCGCCCCGGGCGCGCAGATCCATGGCGTCACCGCGCGGGAGCGAGTGCCACGCGGCCACAAGATGGCAATCGCGGCAATCAGCGCGGGTGATCCGATTCTCAAGTTTGGACAGATCATCGGATTTGCCTCTCGGCCGGTCGAGGCGGGCGAATGGTTGCACGAGCACAATGTGTCCCTCCACGACTTCGCGCGCGAGTACGACTTTGCATCCCTCGCGAAGACCGAAGACGTTCTACCGGTCGAACAGCAGGCGACGTTTCAGGGATTCCGCCGCGCAAACGGAAAGGTCGGGACCAGAAACTATCTCGCCATCCTGACGAGCGTGAATTGCTCTGCCTCAGTGGCGCGGTTCATCGCACGCGAGGTCGAACGGTCTGGTCTCCTCGCAGACTATCCTCAGATCGACGGGGTCATTCCGCTGGTTCATGGCACCGGATGCGCCATGGATACCAAAGGTGAAGGATATGACGTTCTCAAGCGTACCCAATGGGGCTACGCGTCCAATCCGAACATGGCCGGGGTATTGATGGTCGGTCTGGGCTGCGAGGTCTTTCAGATCGGGCGATGGAAAGAGCTCTACGGCATCGAGGAGAGCGAAACGTTCCGCACCATGACCATCCAGGATACGGGCGGCACCCGCAAGACTGTCGAAGCGGGTGTTGCTGCGATCCGCGACATGCTGCCGATCGCGGGCTCGGCGCGGCGGGAAACAGTGCCGGTATCCGAACTGATGCTTGCCCTCCAATGCGGCGGCTCGGATGGATATTCCGGCATCACGGCTAACCCTGCGCTCGGCGCGGCCGCCGACCTTCTTGTGCGGAACGGCGGCACGGCGATTCTGTCCGAGACACCAGAGATCTATGGGGCAGAGCATCTTCTGACGCGGCGCGCCGTGTCACGAGAGGTCGGCGAGAAGCTGGTCGAGCGGATTCGCTGGTGGGAAGACTACACAGCTCGTAACCGGGGCGAGATGAACAACAACCCCTCCCCTGGAAACAAAGCCGGCGGTCTAACGACGATCCTCGAGAAATCCTTAGGAGCGGCCGCTAAGGGGGGCACCACGACCCTCAACGAGGTCTATCTCTATGCCGAGCCCGTGATGAAGAAGGGCTTCGTATACATGGATACCCCCGGGTACGATCCTGTCTCCGCCACGGGACAGGTTGCCGGCGGAGCGAATGTCCTGTGTTTCACGACGGGCCGCGGTTCGGCCTATGGCTGCAAGCCGACGCCGTCAATCAAGCTTGCCACCAACAGCGAGATCTACCGCCGCATGATCGACGATATGGATATCGATTGCGGAGACATACTCGACGGCGTCTCCATCGAGGAGAAGGGTCGCGAAATTTTCCAGACGATCATTCGAGTCGCATCGGGCGAGCGGTCCAAGTCGGAGCAATTGGGCTACGGCGACGCCGAGTTCATTCCCTGGCAAATCGGCGCCACGATGTAATGGGCTGCAACAGCGCTCGGACACTCGGCCTCCCGGCTCCTCGGGTAAAGACCTGAGAAACCGAGAGATTTCTCCCTATATCGCATCCCTGTCGCTCGCCCACTTTGCGGTCGTAGAAAGACGCGATCGACGCGCTGGACGTTGACGACGCTTGATCTTCTCGTCCACACTCTCGCGGCCTTGGGGAAAAGATGATGCAACAATGCTTCGCGAATGACCGCCGGGTGAGCCCTCCGGCTGGCCAGGGAACGCGCCGTGTCTGGGCAACAATGCTGATCGCTGCATCTTCGATAGCGCTGCTGAGCGCCTGCAGCACATTGGATTTTGCCGAACCTGCTCCGCCGCAAAACACCAAGCCTCTCGTCACGACGAACGACCTCGTCGGCCGCTGGGGGCTCGCAGCCTATCATCGAGACACCGATCGCGACCGCACGATCAGGGAAGCGCGCTCCCAATGCAGCAACGCCTATGTGATCCAGCGTGGTCCGAATGGCGGGGTGATGATGAACCTGGCCGATGAGAAAGAACGCTCCGAACTGCAAGTGAAGGCCGCTGATGGACGAACCTTCATCGGTCGCGAGGGCCCTGCGGGCGAGGCCACCGACATGGAAGTGTCAGCGTTCGATGGCACAGTGATGACGATTCAATGGCTCGATGAGGATGTCATCTCGCGCTACGGGACGATGGTCTACGTCCGATGCAATGCACCCGCTCCAAAGGTCAACCCAACGCAAGCCAAACGCACTGGCTGACGCCCGGAGCGGCCGCAAAGAACGAATGGGAAGAGATGATGCAACCGGCAAGATCGACGATGACCCTAAAGACGTTACTCCTTATGGCCTGCATGGCGTTGCCGACGACGGTCGTCGCGCAAGCGGCGCGTCCCTTCACGCCACCCGCTGACGAACTGCAAATCGACGAACAACCAGGTCACGTCCCGACTTCGGAGGAAGAGCAACTTCCCGGCGGCTTCGAACGCCAGGTCGTCTTCTTCAGAAGCAACGAAGCGCCCGGAACCGTCGTCGTTCACACCTCCGAGCGCTTTCTCTATCTCGTCCAAGGCAACAATCGGGCCGTCCGCTACGGCATCGGCGTCGGCCGAGACGGCTTTCAATGGGCGGGACTCGTCAAGGTCACTCGCAAGCAGGAATGGCCCGATTGGCGACCGCCGCCGGAAATGATCCAGCGCCAGCCCTACCTTCCGCGGTTCATGGCTGGTGGCCCGGGCAACCCGATGGGAGCGCGCGCGCTTTATTTGGGGACGACAATTTACCGGATTCATGGGACCAACCAGCCGCAAACGATCGGTCACGCCGTTTCATCGGGCTGCTTTCGTCTGGTGAACGAGGACGTCGCCGATCTCTACGAACGCGTACCCCTCGGGACCAAGGTTGTCGTCAAGCACGCAGCCACGCTCTAATCGCACTGATTTCAAAACCGTGAGGACATCATGAACAAACGAGCGGGCAATGTGCTTGGCTGGTGTTCCGCCGTCGCCGGCGGGATCGTCGTCGCACTTTTCGCGGGCAGTGCTGGCGCGCAGACACTGGATGCGGTGAAACAGCGTGGCAAACTCATCTGCGGCGTCAGTCAAGGGCTGATGGGATTCTCAGCCAAGGACGAAAAAGGTCAGTGGTCGGGCTTCGACGTCGATTTCTGTCGCGCGGTGTCGGCTGCAATTTTCAACGCTCCCGACAAGGTCGAGTTCGTGCCGCTGTCGGCCGCCGATCGCTTCGACGCACTGAAGGCCGGAAAAGTCGACATCCTTTCCCGCAACTCCAGCTGGACGCTAGGCCGCGAAGTCGATTTCGGCGTCGCCTTCGCTGGCGTGACTTACTATGACGGTCAGGGCTTCCTGGTAACAAAGGGGCGCAACGTGAGTTCAGCGCTTGAGCTCGACGGAGCCAAAGTTTGTGTGCAGGCGGGCACAACCAGCGCGGACAATCTGGCAGATTATTTCGAATCGAACCGCATGAAGCTCGAAACAGTGACAGTATCGTCACCCGCCGAGGCTTTGGATGCCTATCAGCAGGGCCGATGCGATACGATTTCGAGCGACGTATCGCAGCTCCATGCGGAACGCCAAAAGCTGACTGAGCCGACGAAGCATGTCGTCCTCCCGGACATCATTTCCAAAGAACCGCTCGGACCGGCTGTGCGCCAGGACGACATGAAATGGCTCACTCTCGTCAAGTGGATCAACCTGGCCATGCTCAATGCGGAAGAGTTGGGCATCAGTTCAAAGACGATCGATCAGGCGGCTAAATCGCAGAAGCCCGATGTCAAACGCTTCGTCGGCACCGATGGCGATTTCGGAACGAAGATGGGGCTCACCAACGACTGGGCGGCGCGAGTAGTGTCCGCGGTCGGCAATTACGGCGAAGTCTACGAGCGCAATGTCGGCACGGGGTCGAAGCTCGATATTCCGCGTGGAGTCAATCAGCTCTGGAGCCTCGGCGGCATTCAGTACGCCGCGCCGATCCGTTGAACGGCCAGGGTCTCGACCAAGCGCGCATGTCCATTGCGATCGAGACCCTGTTGCCCGCGAGTCAGTCCACCTTTCCCGCAGTCGTCTCCTGGCCGCGGTTTGGACGCCACACTGGATCGGGACTGGACCAAAGCGGCGCATGAAGCATGGCGTCCGCCAGTTCTCGCGCCTGAACAGCGAGGAAGCGTTCTCCCTTTTCACGGCTTGCTTTGCGCGGATCACCCCAAGTACCAGTGACTGGTGCGCGCTCCGAGAACGAGTAGAACCGCGAAAATCCATTCGGCGCATGGACTGGCTCGGGTGCCTGCTGCATCGCTTCGTCGAGCTTGTCGGCTTTGACGATGTCACCGGCGATTGCCATCATGATCGACGTCTCGCCTTCGCAGGCGTGCTTAGGCATGGTGTCGGATTCGAAGATTGCGGCGATCTCCTTCGGTGCGAGGAACCACGGCGTGGTCGCGACGATCGGAAGGTCGTACGTCACCGCGAGTTCGCGCACTGCGACGGCAAGCGGGTCGACGTTGCCACCGTGACCATTGACGATCAGCAATCGGGCGAAGCCCAGTGCCTTCAAGGATCTCACGACGCCGCGGAGAATGCCGTGGTAGGCGTCGTAGTCAACCGTGATCGTGCCGCCGAATGGCAGATGGTGCTCGCTCATGCCGAGCCAGAGACCCGGCAGAACAGCAACGGGAATCTCCTCGGCAACAAGGTGCGCGGCGCGAATTGCGGCGGCACTCGCGCTCGCCGTATCCGTAATCACCGGCAGATGCGGCCCATGCTGCTCGAGCGAACCGACCGGCAACACGGCAAGCGCGTTCGGTCGCGCCGCCAACTGCCTGAGGTCCGGGGCCGTCATGCGGGCCCATTCGACTTCGATCGTCATATGCTCTCCTGTCGTTCGTCCGTTGAAGTTTTTACTGAAAGGTCGGCCACGGTCGTTGCGCGGGCCGCAAGCGTTCGTAGCTTCGCGCTACGCGCAGGACACCGAGATCATCGAAGCGTCGGCCGAAGATCTGAAGGCCGATTGGCAGCCCTTCCGTCGTATATCCGCAATTGATGGAGATCGCGGGCTGCTCCGACATGTTTAGGGCAACCGTAAATCCAATGTGTTCGAAGGGCCTCTGCGGGTCGTTGACGGGAGAAGCCCATTCAGCGTCATAGCTCGGCATCGGCGACGTTGGCGAGATGACGAAATCGAAGTCACGCGAGGCGGCAAGCGCAGCGTCGCGCATGACGCCGATCTGGGCGAACCCCGAATAGATATCAGCGCCCGACAACGACTCTGCCGTTTCGGCCCACGCAGTGATGTACGGCAACACCTTTGCCCGCCGTTCACGCGACATCTTCGACAGGTCGGACCATGATCGAGCGCGCCAGAACCGGTCGAGGCCATCGAGCATGGATGGCGTGAGAAACGGTTGAACCGGCTCGACGATAGCGCCGGCATCGGCGAACTGCTTCGCAGCCGTCTCGATTGCGCTTCTCACTTCAGGCTCGACGGAGACTCCGATGCCCGCCTCCATCCAGAGACCGATCCTCAAGCCCTTCACATCCCTATCGAGGTCGAGCCAGGGAATATCCGCCGCCGGTAAGCTCATGCCATCGCGCGCATCTGGCCGCGACAAGATCGACATGAACAGTGCGGTGTCGGCAACAGTTCGCGTCATCGGCCCGGCCACGCGACCGATGAAGGCGGGATCGATCGGCACGCGACCGAAAGACGGTTTGAGGCCGACGATACCGCACCATCCGGCCGGCAACCGGATCGATCCCCCGATATCAGTTCCAATGTGCAGAGGGCCATAGCCTACCGCAGCCGCCGCGCCTGCGCCCGCGCTTGAACCGCCCGGATTTTTCGACGTGTTCCAGGGATTGCGGGCGAGCTTGTGAAAGCTGGAAAGCCCGGACGACAGCATGCCTAGATCCGGCATTGTCGTTTTGCCGAGAATGACCCCTCCCGATTCGCGCACTCGCGCAGCTGGCGGCGCGTCGGCGGTGGCAGGCGTCAGATCCGTTGCGGCCGACCCCAAAGGCACAGCAACGCCCACTGTTGCGATGTTCTCCTTGATGGTGACGGGAACGCCGTCGATGGGTCCTGCCGGTTCGCCTCTCCTCCAGCGCGTCTCGGATTCGCGTGCCGCAGCGCGGGCGCCGTCGTAGTCGAGGGCCCACATGGCACACAGGCTTGGCTCAGTTGATTCGATTCGCGCGAGCACCGCCTCAGTCGCTTCAACGGGTGAAAGCGCGTTTGCCCGATAAGCGGCGACTAGATCGATGGCGGAAAGATCGGCAGGATTGGTCATAGCGTATATCCAGGGGAACAGAGCCTTCAGGCGAAATGGCAGCGGGCGTACCATCCCTCGCCCACCGGGCGTGGTGGCGGCGCTTCGGCGAGGCATCTCGCCTGAACCAGCGGACATGTTGGCGCATAGGCACAGCCGAGGTTCGATTCACGCGATCCCGCCACTGATGGGAAACGAGTTTCACGAATCCGCTTGCGGCGCCCCGAGAAGGGCTTCGGCACGGCATTGACGAGGGCTTGAGTATAAGGATGGCGCGGCGCATCGAAGACCGCCGCTGTGGGACCTTCCTCGACAATCCGCCCCAGATGAATGACGGCAACCCGATCTGTGATGACGCGCACCACGCCGAGATCATGGCTGATGAACAAGTAGGCGAGTCCAAGCCGTTCCTGAAGATCCATCATCAGGTTGAGAACCTGCGCCTGAATAGAGACGTCAAGCGCGGATACGGGCTCGTCGGCGACGATCAGAGCTGGATTTGTGACGAGTGCACGGGCAATGGCGATGCGCTGTCGCTGTCCGCCGGAGAACTCGTGTGGATATTTGTCGGCAGCGGCCGAGGTCAATCCAACGGCCTCCAGCACATCATCGATCCGCCTGTTCTTCTCCGTTGCGGAGCTCACGGTCTCGAGCGACCGCATCGGTTCGGCGATGATACGGCGCACCGTATGGCGAGGATCGAGCGACCCGTAAGGATCTTGGAAGATCGCCTGAAATTTCCTTCGGGCGAGTCGCAGTTCCGAACGTTCGAGTGCGTAGAGGTCCTGACCGTCTATTTTTACACTGCCCGATTGCGGGCGATCCAATGCCATCACTGTCCGCGCCAGCGTCGACTTTCCGGAACCGGATTCGCCAACGATGCCAAGGCTCTGCCGCGGCTGAAGCGACACACTGATCCCGTGCAGAATCCGCAGCGAGCGGGCGCGTGAAAAGAGCGACGAGCGAGGCAGAGTATACTCGCGAACGACGTCGACGACCTCGAGCAACGGAGCCGTCATCGGAGCACCGCACCGAACTGGGGATGGAAGCAGGCAGCCGCATGGTCCTCCTGCGCCTCCGGCCAAAGACTTGCGAGCGGCGGAACAGATGCACGGCAATCACCTTGAACGAACATGCATCGGTCCGCGAACGTGCAATGGTGAGGCCTGCTTAGCGGATCAGGCACCACACCAGGAATCGACGACAAGCGCTTTCGAGCACCAGCCGTCGGTGCGACGAGCGCGGCGCCATGGGGCGAGGCGGCGAACAGCCCACGCGAGTAGGGATGAGACATGCGTGCAAAAACATCGTCCGTACGTCCACTTTCGACGATACGTCCCGCATACATCACGACGATCCGCTCAGTCATTTCGGAAACCACGCCAAGGTCGTGGGTGATCAGCATGAGTGCCATTCGGTTCTCGTCCACGAGGTCGTCGATGAGATCGAGGATCTGTGCCTGCACCGTGACATCGAGTGCCGTAGTCGGCTCGTCGGCGATCAAAAGGTCCGGCTTGCACGCAAGCGCCATGGCGATCATCACCCTTTGACGCTGACCACCCGACAATTGGTGCGGATAGAGATGGCCCGTGAAGCGCGGTCCCGGAAGCCCGACCCTATCGAGCAATCGCCGGACGACGATCTCGGCCTCGGCCCGGCTTTCGCCAAGATGGAGTCGGATCCCCTCGGCAATCTGCGCGCCGATCGGTTTTACCGGATTGAGCGCCGTCATCGGCTCTTGAAAAACCATCGCAATGCGCCGCCCCCGAAGGCCGCAGAGTTCGGACTCGCTTGCCTTAGTGAGATCTCTGCCATCGA
>NZ_JBFUKD010000019.1:0-18182 GCF_056401005.1 Microvirga sp. P4_G7
GCCCAGGCGGGCTGTGCGGCCTTGGCGTTTTCGACAGCCTTGCGCAACTCGTCCTTGGAGGCGAGAGCGACCTTGGCGATGACTTCGCCGGTCATGGGCTGAAACACGTCGGCCGTCCGTTCCGAAGTCCCGGCGACGTGCTTGCCGCCGATGAAATGTCCGACTTCACGCATGGCGTTCTCCTCCTGATGTTTGGTGGATCTGTCCTACCATTGTCGAAATCGCACTTCCATGGGTGAAAACGAAGCGACCTTGTGCGAAAATGCCAATATCACGTCAGGGGCCACCATGAGCCATTTCAATTGGGACGATCTCCGATTTTTTCTGGCCGTGGCCCGGTCCGGACGTCTGACGGCGGCGGCGCGGCGGCTCGAGGCCGACCATACCACGGTTTCGCGGCGCCTGGCGGCGCTGGAAGCGGCGCTGCAGGCCAAACTCTTCGAACGCCGGCCACAGGGATACAGCCTGACGGAGCAAGGCGAGCGGCTCCTGCAAAAGGCGGAGTCGATCGAGAGTCAGGCGCTCGCCGTCGCCGGTGAGATCGGCGGAGCCGATCTCGCGGTCAGCGGCACCGTCCGGGTCGGGGCGCCGGATGGCCTCGGCACATATTTCCTCGCCGCCGAGCTTGGTGCGCTCGCCGATCGCCATCACGACTTGACCATTCAGCTCGTGGCCTTGCCGCGCACTTTCTCGCTCTCGAAGCGTGAGGCGGATATCGCCGTTACTGTCGAGCCGCCGACCGAGGGGCGCCTGGTCTCCCGCAAGCTGACCGATTACCGCCTGTCGCTCTATGCATCGAAGACTTATCTCGAACGCCACGGGGTCCCCACCAATCCGGAGGATCTCGCCGGCCGGCTTCTCGTCACCTATGTGACCGACCTGATCTACAGCCCGGCGCTCGACTACTTTTCCGGCCTCGACCGCTATGGTCCCCGCCACTACGAATGCGCCAGCGTCGTCGCCCAGCTCGAAGCGGTGCGCGCCGGGGTCGGGATCGGTATTCTGCACGATTATGCAGCGCGAAAGGACCCGGAGCTGCGGGCCGTGTTGCCCGAAATCGCTTTCATGCGAACCTATTGGATCGTAACGCATGCGGATGTCCGCAACCTGCACCGGATCGACACGGTGCATTCGTTCATGATCGAACGGGTGAGGGCCAACCGGGGCCTTTTCGTGTGACGTTTCGGGATCTTCACGGGACGGAGCCGGCGGTCTAGAGCGTATCGGCAAAAGTGACCCCGGCCTCGTTGCCGGTATCACGGTCTTTCGACGCGCGCCTGTGTTTGATCTTCTCGTCGAACCGTTCCCCTTCGGTGGATCATGCACTAGGCTCGCGACCATCAACGAAACGGAGTTCTCGATGCCTTCCAAGCTCGACCAATTGCGGGCCATGACCGTCGTCGTCGCCGATACCGGCGATCTCGATGCGGTGCGCCGCCTCAAGCCGCAGGATTGCACCACCAATCCGACCCTCTTGCTGAAAGCGGTCGAGAATCCGGCCTATGCTGCCCTCGTCGACGAGGCCCTGACGTGGGGGCGCGGCCAGAGCGGCAGTCGCGACGGTGTCGTCGGCGCCATCTGCGATCGGCTCGCGGTCGCCTTCGGCGCCGAACTGGCAGGCATCGTGCCGGGTCGCGTCTCCACGGAAGTAGACGCCGACCTCTCCTTCGATACGCAAGCCACGCTGGAAAAAGCGCGGGCGATCATCAAGGCGTACGCGGCGCGCGGCATCGGGCGCGATCGCATCCTGATCAAGATCGCGGCGACCTGGGAGGGTATTCGTGCCGCCGAAACTCTACAGAGCGAAGGGATCGACTGCAATCTGACCCTCCTGTTCGCCCAGGTCCAGGCCCAGGCCTGCGCGGAAGCCGGCGTGTTCCTGATCTCGCCCTTCGTCGGCCGCATCTTCGATTGGCATGTCAAAGCGGGCGGCGGCCCATATACGGGAGTGACCGATCCCGGCGTCGTCTCGGTCCGCAACATCTATGCGTCGTACAAGGCGCAAGGGATCAAGACCGTCGTCATGGGCGCGTCGTTCCGCAACATCGGCGAGATCGAAGCGCTGGCCGGTTGCGACCGCCTGACGATTTCGCCGGCGCTTCTCGACGAGTTGGCGAAGGCCGACGGTGACCTGCCACGACAGCTGTCGCCCGACACCGTGGCGAAGTCGTCGCCTGCTCGCCGTCTCGATGAAAAGACATTCCGCTTCGCCCTCAACGAGGACGCGATGGCCACGGAAAAGCTGGCGGAGGGCATCCGTTCCTTCGTGAAGGATCTCAACAGCCTGCGGTCGCTCGTCGCGAAACATCTCGACACCGCTAAGGCTGCCTGACCGACGCATTGTCACGCTTGAAAACGCGAGGCCGTTGCAAGCTGTGCAGCGGCCTTGTTGCTTTGAACGATGGCCGAATTGTCGTTTGGTTCGCTGCACCGATGAGCCGATCGTGTGAGAATTGGCTCCTTGTTTCGGAAAGAATGCCCGGCCGAAACATCGTCACTTTCGGCGCGATGCTTGAGACATCTCGATCCCGCCTTCTTTACAATCGTTCCAACGCATGATCTTTCCTAAGGGAAGATCGAGTTCTCAGTGCCAAGGTCGAGGCAACGGATGTGATGGACGAGAGACGCCTGCCGTTCGGCGCGAATTCTCCGTTGTCATGGGTCGAGCGCAGCGACGATCCGATGATCGCTTGGGATGCGCAGCATCGGCTTCGCGATGTCAATCGCGCCGCAGTGCGGCTCTGGGGCATTGCCAAGATTGATGCCATCGGAAGACCGGTCGGCGATCTCGTTTCCAAAGGCCTGGAAACAGTTCCCGGACAGAGCGACGTCGGTGAGCGGCAGGTCGTGATCGAGCATTTCGGCGGCTATTGCACCTGGACGACGATGAAGGTCGAACAGGCGAATTTCGGCGTCGAGACTTTGACCCTCGCCACCATCCCCAAAACAAGCGCTGAACAGATCGTCGAGGGACGGACGCAGATCCTGTCCCTGATCGCGAGCAGCACCGACCGCGCCATCATCATCACGGACGAGCAGCGGCGGATCATTTACACGAACGATGCGTTCGTGCGGCTGTTCGGTTACGAAAGCCGCTCTGTATCGGGCCTGCAGCCATTTGCATTTCTGGCGGGCCCGCAGACGGATCCGCAGATCGTCGAACGTCTCGCTCACGACCGCGTGCGCCGTGACGGCTTCGAAGAGCACATTCTCCTCTACGACAAGGACGGCGGCGAGGTCTGGGTTTCGGCGGCGATCAATTCGATCTTCGACGGCGATGGCGCGATGACCCATTCCGTCGCCATTCTCTGGAACGTCACGGAAGAAAAATGGCTGCAGATCCTGCAACGTGATGTGCTCGAAGCGCTGGCGCGCGACCGGCCGCTCGAAGACGTCGCGGAACTGGTCTGCGAACGCGTGGAAGCCGTCGCGCCGGATGTGATCTGTTCGATCCTGCGCGTCGATCAGGAGAAGCGGCTGCGCCCGTTCGGCGGATCGAGCCTGCCGGAGAACTATTCCAAGGCCCTCGATGGTCTGCCGATTGGTCCGATGGTCGGGTCGTGCGGGACCGCCGCCTATCGCGGCGAGCCCGTCCTCGTCGAGGATATCGCCAACGATCCGCTCTGGGCTGATTACCGCGATCTTCCCTTGCCGCTCGGCTTGCTGGCGTGCTGGTCGAGTCCCATCAAGCTCGAAGACGGCAGCGTCGCCGGAACCTTTGCGTTCTATTTTCGCGAGAAGAAAGCGCCGAGCCGCTGGCACAAACGTCTGGTCGACGCGTGCGTTCATCTCTGCGTACTCGCCATCGAGCGCCACGAGGCGAAGTTGCGCATCGCCCAACTGGCCTATTACGACAGCCTGACGGGCTTGCCGAACAGGACGATGCTGCGCGACAAGATCAAGACCATGATGAAGTGCGCCGCACAGAAGACGCAGGAAGCGGCGTTTCTTTTCATCGACGTCGACCACTTCAAGGACGTCAACGACACGCTTGGTCACACGGCTGGCGACGGGGTGCTCGTGCAGATCGCGCGGCGCCTTCGTGGCGTCCTGGGGCCGCAGGATGTCGCCGGACGTCTCGGCGGCGACGAGTTCGTGGTGCTTCTGTCGAATTGTGACGCGAAGAAAGCGGCGGCGACGGCAAAGCGCATCGTCGATGTCGTCGCTGAACCGATCCATGTGAACGGGTCGGCGATCTATCCCTCCATCAGCATCGGCATCAGCCTCTATCCGGTGGATGGAAGCGACGCCGAGAAGCTACTGAGCCGCGCCGACGCCGCGATGTACGAAGCCAAAAAGCGCGGGCGACGGGCGACGCGCTTTTTCAGTCCGGAAATGAACCGTCTCGCGCAAGAGCGTCTCACCCTCGTGGCTGCCCTGAGGCAGGGCGTCACCACCGGCGGGTTGCAGCTTCAATTTCAGCCCCAGATCAACTTCGCCACGAAAAGACTGCACGGCGTCGAGGCGTTGGCCCGTTGGCGTCACGCGGCCTATGGCGAGGTTTCTCCGGCACGCTTCATCGCGCTTGCGGAAGAGAACGGCATGATCGACGTCATCAGCGAATGGGTCGTCGGCGAGGCCTGTTCACAGCTCGCCGATTGGCGCGAGCGCAATCTCGATATCCCCCGCATCTCGATCAATCTTTCGCCGCTGAACTTTCGCAATCCCGAACTGCCGGGATTGATCGCCGCCGCCCTGAAACGCCATGGTCTCCCAGGCGAGATGCTCACCCTCGAAATCACCGAGGGCGTGATGATGGATCATAGTGCGGTCACGGCGGCGTCGCTCGCGGCCATTCAAGCCATGGATGTTCGTCTTGCCCTCGACGATTTCGGAACCGGTTATTCGAGCCTCAGTTCGATCGTTCGCCTGCCCGTGGCGGAATTGAAGATCGATCAAACCTTCATCGCGGAGATCGATGGCGGCCACAGCGCAAGGACCGTGGTGTCCGCCGTCATTCAGATCGGCAAAAGTCTCGGTCTCACCGTCGTCGCCGAAGGTGTCGAGAGCGACCAGCAGATGCAGTTCCTGCAATCGAAGGGATGCGATGTCGGTCAAGGGTTTTGGTTCGCTCCCGCTCTCGACGCCGCCGCTCTCGAGCATTGGCTGACCCGCCTTGCGCCGACGGGAGCCGGCCGCCCAGGGGCCGGATCCCATCAGGTGCAATCTCACCGCCCGCTCTCTTGACGGGCGCCGCGCCTCAGGCCGGCTGGCAGACGGCAATGGTGCGACGGTCGAGCGCCGCGCTCCAGAGCGTGAGAACCAACGCGCCGAAGACCAGGATCGCGCCGACCCACGGCGTTGCTCCGAGCCCGAGGCGAGAGGCGACGACGAGCCCTCCGATCCAGGCGCCGATGGCGATACCGAGATTGAAAGCGGCGATATTGAGGGCGGAGGCGACGTCGACCGCGCCCGGAGCGTGCTCCTTGGCCAGTTGAACCACATAGATCTGGAGCCCCGGCACATTGGCGAACGAAAGAAAGCCGAGCGCTGCGAGGGTCAGGAGGGTCGGGACGGGTGATATCGCCGTAAAGGAGAACAACACCAGCACGACGGATTGCAGGGCGAACAGGACGATCAGCGCCTTGACCGGATTGCGATCGGCGACACGACCGCCGACGATGTTTCCCAGCGCGATGGCGACGCCATAGAGCATCAGGATCAGGCTGACATTCGCGGCTGCGAAGCCGGTGATGTCCTGCAGGATCGACGCCAGGAACGTGAAGGTCACGAACGTGCCGCCATAGCCGAGCGCCGTCATGGCGAAGACGATGAGCAGGCGGCCGCTGCCGAGGACGCGCACCTGCGCCAGGAGGCCGGCCGCCGGCGCCTTGGACAGGTGGGATGGAAGGAGCGCGGCGATGCCGGCAAAGGCGATCACACCCAGCCCGGCGACGGCAAAGAACGTCGCTCGCCATCCGAAGGTCTGGCCGATGAACGTGCCGAGCGGAACGCCGGTGACGATGGCGACCGTGAGGCCCATGAACATCATGGCGATGGCGGATGCCCGCCGATCGGCCGGAACGAGATCGGCTGCGATCGTCGCGCCGACGGAGAAGAACACGCCATGCGCAAAGGCCGACACGACGCGGGCGACCAGCAGCATCTCGTAGTTCGCGCTGAGCGCCGCCGCCGTATTGCCGACGACGAACAATGCCATCAGGCCGAGCAACAGAGGTTTACGCGCGATCCTACCGGTGAGCGCGGTGAGGATCGGTGCGCCGAAGGTGACGCCGAGCGCATAGACGCTGACGATCAGCCCGGCGAGGGGCAATGTGATGGCGAGATCTTGGGCGACGGTCGGCAACAGGCCGACGATGACGAATTCCGTGGTGCCGATCGCGTAGGCCGCGATCGTGAGAGCGAGAAGCGCGAGAGGCATTGCAAGTCCTTCTAGATGGCAAGTCCTTCCGGGATGGCATCTGAGCCACGCCGAGGGCGAGACGAGGAGTGCGAGACGTTGCCGGAATATGAGGGGAGGCGGCTTGCGCGAAAACCCGGAGTATCGGAGCAATATCTTTGAACTGAATTCAAAGGTGGGTCGGCTCATGGATAATCGCGCTGGGGAGATGGAAGTGTTCGTGGCCGCCGCCGAGCGCGGCAGTTTCTCCGCGGCCGGGCGTCGCCTCGGCCTGTCCCCATCGGCAATCAGCAAGGTCGTGACCCGGATCGAGGACCGGTTGGGCACGCGCCTCGTGGTGCGCTCGACCCGGGCGCTGCAATTGACGCCCGAGGGCGAGGTCTACCTCGCACGGGCGCAGCGGATCCTGGCGGAGATCGCGGAGACCGAGCGCCTGGTCGCCTCCGGCGCCGAGGCCGCGCCACGCGGAAAGCTGCGCGTCAACGCATCCGTCGGGTTCGGCATCCGCTTCCTCGTCCCGCTCGTTCCCGATTTCCTGCGCCTTTATCCGCAGGTCGAACTCGATTTATCCCTGGCGGACAGCGTGATCGATCTCATGGAAGAGCGCACGGATATCGCCATCCGGTCGGGCCCGATGCGGGATTCGACGCTTCGCGCCCGCAAGATCCTGGAGAGCCGCCGCGTCGTCGTGGCCGCTCCCGCCTATCTCGCGGAGCATGGCGTCCCGAAGACACCCGCCGATCTCGACCGGCACAATTGCCTGACGTTCAATTTCCGGCGCGATTCCGACGAGTGGCCCTTTCGCGACCCCGGTTCGTCGACAGCCTATACGCGCTCGGTGAGCGGGAATTTCCAGGCGAACAGCGGTGCGACCGTGCGCCAGCTCTGTCTTCGCGGCCTCGGCCTTGCCCGGGTGGGACAATTCCACGTCGAAAAAGACATCGTGGCGGGCACCCTCGTACCGGTGCTGGAGGCCTACAATCCGGAGGACATCGAATTGATCCACGCGGTGTTCGCCGGCCACGAACATCTCGCCGCGCGCATTCGCGCCTTCATTGATTTTCTCGCCGAAAGGATTGCGCCGTGACCAGGGCGCCCCGCTCCCGTCCTAAGGCTGCTTCGTCCGTGCGTTGTCTCTGATTTGGGCGAGGGAGATTGTGGGTGTGATGGCTTCTGGATCGATGATGCAGTGGAGGATTGCGGGTTTTCCTGCGGTGAGTGCGCGTTGGAGGGCGGGTGGGAATTGTTCGGTTGTGTCGACGCGTTCGCCGTATCCACCGAAGGCTTTGGCGTAGGCGGTGAAGTCTGGATTGGTGAGGTCGGTTGCKGAGACGCGTCCGGGATAGGCGCGTTCCTGGTGCATGCGGATGGTGCCGTACATGCCGTTGTCGATGAGGATGACGAGGAGGGGCAGGTCGTATTGGACGGCGGTTGCGAATTCCTGGCCGTTCATGAGGAAGTCGCCGTCGCCGGCGAAGACGACGACGGTKCGCTCGGGGGCGACGCGTTTGGCGGCGACGCCGGCGGGGACGCCGTAGCCCATGGAGCCGGAGGTCGGGGCGAGCTGGGTGTTGAAGGCGGTGAAGGGCCAGAAGCGGTGGACCCAGGTGGCGAAGTTGCCGGCGCCGTTGCAGAAGATGGTGTCCGCGGGCAGGGTCTGGCGCAGATGGGTCATGACGGCGCCCATCTGCAGGTGTCCGGCATGGTGGATGGCGGTGGGATCGCTCCAGGCGCGATAGGCGTCGTGGGCGGCCTTGGTGCCTTGGCTCCAGGGCAGGGAGGCCGGCGGATGCACGGCTTCGAGGGCGGCGGAGAAGGCGGTCGGTGAGGCGTTGATCGCGAGGTGCGGGGTGTAGACGCGGCCGAGTTCGCCGGCATCGGGATGGATGTGGACGAGGGTCTGCGCGGGGGCTGGAATGTCGAACAGGGTGTAGCCCTGGCTCGGCACCTCGGCGAGCCGCCCGCCGACGAGGAGCACGAGATCGGCGTCCTTGATGCGGGCGAGGAGCTTGGGATTGACGCCGAGGCCGAGATCGCCGGCGTAGGAGGGATGATCGGCGGGAAACAGCATCTGGCGGCGGAAGGAGCAGGCGACCGGGAGTTCGAAGCGCGCGGCAAAGCGGGTGAAGCGCTCGACGGCGGTGCTCGACCAGCGGCTGCCGCCGAGAAGGGCGATCGGGTTCTTGGCGCCGTGCAGGAGCTTTTGCAGCTCCGCCATCTGGCTGAGCGAGGGATGGGTCTCGATGACCTGGTAGGGCGGTGCGTCGGCGACTTCGGCCAGGGCGGTGAGGACGTCCTCGGGCAGGGCGATGACGACGGGGCCGGGGCGTCCCGAGGTCGCCACGTGGAAGGCGCGCGAGACGATCTCGGGCAGGCGGGCCGGATCGTCGACCTCGGTCGCCCATTTGGCGAGGGGTCCGAAGGCGGCGCGGTAATCGAGTTCCTGGAAGGCCTCGCGCTCGCGCATGCCCCGTTCGATCTGGCCGACGAACAGGATCATCGGGGTCGAATCCTGTTTGGCGATGTGGATGCCGGGGGAGGCGTTGGTGGCGCCGGGACCGCGGGTGACGAAGCAGATGCCGGGGCGTCCGGTGAGCTTGCCGTGGGCCTCCGCCATCATCGCGGCGCCGCCTTCCTGGCGACAGACGGTGAGCGCGATCGAAGCGTCGTGGAGGGCGTCGAGAGCTGCGAGATAGCTCTCGCCCGGCACGCAGAAGATGTGATCGACCCCGTGGACGAGGAGCTGATCGACCAGGATCTGGCCGCCGGTGCGGGAGGGGGCTGTCATGAGCATCTCACGGCATGAAGAGAAGGGTAAATCGGGGACAAGTCTGGTGACGCGCTGGGGAGTTCTTGGGGAGTTCTTGGGGAGTTCTTGGGGAGTTCTTGTGGGAAATCCTGGGGAGATCCGGGGGATYACCCTGGGGATGACCTYGGGATRACCTTGGGGACATCCTGGGGACACCGTGTGGACATCCAGGAGACAGGCGGGGACGCGGGCGGCCAGGGCGGCCGCGTCCCCGCCCGGTTACGCGTCGACGTCGAAGGTGACGCCTTGGGCGAGCGGCAGGGTCTTGCCGTAATTGATGGTGTTGGTGGCCCGGCGCATATAGGCGCGCCAGGCATCCGAGCCGGCTTCGCGGCCGCCGCCGGTCTCCTTCTCGCCGCCGAACGCGCCGCCGATCTCGGCGCCGGAGGGGCCGATATTGACGTTGGCGATGCCGCAATCGGAGCCGACCACCGACAGGAAGGTCTCGGCCTCGCGCATGTCGAGGGTGAAGATCGACGACGACAGGCCGGCGCCGACCGCGTTGTGAGCCTCGATCACCGCCTCGAAATCGGAATAGCGCATGACGTAGAGGATCGGCGCAAAAGTCTCGCGCAGGACCGGACCGGTCTGTTCCGGCATCTCGACGAGGGCGGGCCGGGCATAGAAACCGTCGGCGCAGGCGCCTTCGGTGTCACAGGCGCCTTGGGTGTAGCGGCCGCCGCCCTGGACCTTGCCGCCGGMGGCGCGCGCCTCGTCGAGGGCGCGCTCCATGCCGTCGAAGGCGGATTTGTCGATGAGCGGCCCGACGAGGGTGCCGGCGGCGCGCGGATCGCCGATGGCGACATTGGCGTAGACCGCCTTCAGGCGCGGCACCAGGCGATCGTAGACGCTGTCATGGACGAACAGGCGGCGCAGGGTGGTGCAACGCTGGCCGGCGGTGCCCATGGCGGCAAAGGCGATGCCGCGCAGGGCGAGATCGAGATCGGCCGAGGGCGTCACGATGGCCGCGTTGTTGCCGCCGAGTTCGAGAATGGCGCGGGCAAAGCGGGCGGCCAGCTTGGGGCCGACCTGACGGCCCATGGCGGTCGAGCCGGTGGCGGAGATGACCGGCACACGCTCGTCCTCGACCAGGATCTCGCCGAGTTCGCGCCCGCCGACGAGCAGTTCGAGCAAGCCGTCCGGCACGCCGCCGAAGCGCGCGGCCGCACGCTGCGCGATGGCRTGAACCGCGAGCGCGGTCAGAAGYGTCTTCTCGGACGGCTTCCACACCACCGCATTGCCGCACACGAGCGCGAGCGCCGCGTTCCACGACCACACCGCGACGGGAAAGTTGAACGCCGAAATGATCCCGCAGACGCCGAGCGGATGCCAGGTCTCCATCATGCGATGCTCGGCGCGCTCGGTGGCGATGGTGAGCCCGTAGAGCTGGCGCGACAGACCGACCGCGAAATCGCAGATGTCGATCATCTCCTGCACTTCGCCCAAACCCTCCGAGGTGACCTTGCCGGCCTCCAGCGTCACCAGACGCCCGAGATCGTCCTTGGCCGCACGCAACTCCTCGCCGAGAAGCCGCACGAACTCGCCGCGCCGCGGCGCCGGAACCTTGCGCCAGGCCAGATACGCCGCATGCGCCCGCCCGATCGAAGCCTTCGCCTCCGCCGCAGACGTCTCGACCAAACGCCCCAAAACCGCGCCCGTGATCGGCGAACGCGCCTCTCGACCACCCCCGCCAAACACACTCTCCGAAACACCAAGACGAGACAAAAGCGAACGACACTCCGATCCCACATCCAAAGGCGAAGCGGAAAATTGGTAGTCAGTACCGGTCATCGATGAACCTCGTTGCGGGAAGCGCGATTGCGCGGAGAACGAGCGGCGGCGCTATTCTGCAGCGGCAACCGGAGCGATCCTTGCTCCGAACCGGCGCAAGGGCCCCACTTCCTTTTCGACGAGGGGCAAGACGTCCTTGCCGAAACGCTCGAGCGCCTTTCGCGCGCGCGCGAGTGGCATGCCGCCGAACTGAAAGAAGCAATTGTAGTGAACGGGACGGAGCTGACGGAACTCCGCGACGATACGCTCGGCCACATGATGCGCGTCACCGATAATCAGATTGTCGACGAACGTCTCGATCGGCGGTTCGTCGGGAAGCGGTGGAGCATCGATATTCGCGCCGCTCAGTCCAACGCTGGATTCGCGCAGGGCCAGTACCAAACGTGCAACGTAACGGGCGCGCTCGCCCGCATCCCTCGCTTCGTCGCGGCTGTCGGTGACGTGGATATACTGCTGGACGGCAAGAGGCATCGTTGCAGAATCGAGCCCGCCCGCGGTCCAACTCTTCTTCACCTGATCCATGATACCCGGAAGGGCCGCCGAGCCGCGCCACCCGGCGGTCACGAACGGAATGCCTCCCCATTTCTTGACGCGCGCAAGAATCTGCGGATGCGGCGACGTCACGAAAACAGGAGGAAGAGGCTTCTGAACGGGACGGACTGTGAAGACGGTGTCCGGAACTTTGATGTATCGCCCATCGAACGAGACGCGCCCTTCCGCGAGTGCCTGCTCGACGACAGACCAATATTCCAGGAACACGTCGACTTTGGCGTCGACATCCGCTCCGAATCGTTCGAATTCGTACTTCTGGTAACCCGTTCCGACGCCGAGAACAGCGCGGCCCCCGGTTTGTTGATCGAGAAGGGCGATCTCCTGCGAGACCCGCAAGGGATGGTAGAGCGGCAATACGACGACGCCCGCCCCCAGTTTGATGCGCGTCGTGTAGCCGGCCATGTGCGCGGCCATCATCAACGGCGAAACACTCACCGAGTAATTGGTGAAATGATGCTCTGCGAACCAGGCGATATCGAAGCCGATCTCTTCGGCCAAACGGACCATCTCGCGCGTATCGGCGATGACACCCGCGACTCCGTCCGGGTGATCGCGCAGTGTCATCAGGTTAAATAATCCAAGGCTCATGGTGTCCACCTGATTCAGGGAATGAAGTATCCACCGCTGAGCACGATCGTCTCCCCGACCATGTAGCGGTTGCTCTTGGAGATGAGGAACTGGATCGCTTCGGCCACATCCTCCGGCTCCGCGGCGCGCCCGATCGGCGTTGTCGCAGCGATCTCCGGCAGAAAACCCGAGGCACGCGCCTTCTCCGTGGCGATTGCGGCCGGAGCCACTCCGTTGATCAACACGCCGTCCGCCGCGAACGCTTCGCCGAAGCTCTTCGTGAGGCTCACGACGGCGGCTTTCATCGCCGCATAGTGCGCGTTTTTAGGATGCGCCTTGAACGCGTCTATCGACGCGACATTCACGATGCGTCCACCGCCGTTGGCGCGCATGTGCTCTATGGCTGCGACGCYCATGTGATAGAGACCACGAACGTTGACAGCGAAACTGAAATCCCAATCCGCGTCGGAGACGTCGAGGATGGAACGGCGAGGATAGACCCCTGCACAATTCACAAGACCCTGAACTTGCCCGAGTGCCGAGACCGCCTGCTGAAAAAGAGCATGAGCCGCAGGTTTCAGGGTGATGTCCCCGCAGATGGCTGTCGCGGAGCCGCCATGCTGTTCGATCTCGCGAACGAGGGAAGCTGACGATTCGAGGTCGATGTCGATGACCGCTATGCGCGCTCCGGCGGCCGCCAACGTGGCACAAACCGAGCGACCGAGCCCRCTCGCACCGCCTGTGACGACAATGGATTGTCCGCTGACGTCCACGCGATCCCCCTTTGGCATTCGTCTCTGCGGGGTCATCGGTATGGGGGACGGTGATGGAACTCAAACGGCAAATTCTACTGAAGGAATAAGCGCCGCCGCCGGCCCGTACGAGGCCAAGCTCGGCTAATCGCGGCCTTAAGCTTGCTGATTTGTGGCGTCTGGCGAAGATCGGTACATTCGGTGAGCATTAGAGAGGTTCCATGGCTACTACCCTCGGTCTCTTCAACCTCATGGGGCTCTATGACCGAAACACCTCGCCCGATTCGGTGGTGCGGACGACGGTAGACGCCGTTTGCATGGCGGAGGATCTCGGGTTCGACATCGCCTGGTTTGCCGAGCACCACTTCACCAACCATTCAATCTGCCCTTCTCCCCTCCTGATGGTGGCCCATTGTGCGACGCACACCAGACGGATTCGTTTGGGACCGGCCGTTCTTGCGCTGCCGTTCCACAACCCTTTGCGGGTGGTTCAGGAGATCGCTTTTTCGGCATTGCTCACGCGGGGGCGCTTCGCCCTTGGTCTCGGCAGTGGCTACCAGCCCTACGAGTTCGACCGGTTCCGCATCGATCCCACGCAGAAGCACGACATGATGATCGAGGCGTGGGATATCATCGAACAGGGGCTGAAGTTCGGAGCGATCGAGCACGAGGGCGAATTTTATGAGATTCCCCGCACGGAGCTTCCCATGCGCCCGTTCGGCTTCGCCATGCCGGAGATCTTCGTGGCGACGAGCCATCCCGCGGCCCTTGCACGCGCGGTGAAGGGAAAGCACACGCCCTTCATGAGTTTCGGCCATCGCGGTCTTTCCGCGGCGCGCGCGTTCCGGGACGGCATTGCGGAGCGGTGGGAGCAGGAGGGCGGGGATCCGCAGACCATGCCGCTCGGCGTTCAACGCTATGTCTACGTGACCGACGACCCCAACGACGCTCGTCACGCCGCACGGTGTGTCCGCGACCTGGCCCGGGCGGCGGTGACGCTAAACTCCGCGTTTCCCTCGAAAGATGGTCCATTCCTGCGCTTGATGCCTCTCAACGACGAGCCGCCGCTCGACGACTTCCTGGACAACGCCGTAATCGGTCCAGCCGCCTACTGCGCGGATCAGCTCCATCAAGAACTCGAAACCCTCAGGCCAACCCACCTGTCATGCTTCATGGGTTTCGCGGGCATCGGGCGTGCCGAAACATTGGCCTCGCTCGAACGCTTCGGATGTGATGTTATCCCGCAGCTGGGTACAATGATCGAGCTACGGTCGGACTCGCTCTCAGATGCCGCGTAACGGCAACGAGACGGGCGCAAGGCGGGGGCTGGAATGAGCGACGGCAACGGTGCGGCTGCAAACATCGGGACGCCTTCTCAGCAGGGCGAGAGCCCGGTTTCTGGCGAGGGAGAAGTGCGGGCCGGCCGCCGGTTCGCCCGCTTGCCGCCGCTCAACTTGTTTCGGGTTTTTGACGCGGCTGCGCGACACGGGAGTTTCACCCTGGCCGCAGACGAGRTCTGCGTGACGCAATCCGCCGTCAGCCAGCAGATCCGCCAGCTCGAAGACTTTTTGGAAGTCCGACTGTTTCGCCGTTTGCCGCGCCGCGTCGAACTCACCCGGGAAGGACGATCTCTCGCCGGTCCGATTCAGGAGGCGCTGGTCACCATCGGACGGGCCTGCGATCGTCTCGTGGATCCTGCGCTTCCGACRGTGATCTGTGTCAACGCCGCCCCATCGATCGCAAGCCGCTGGCTGCTTCCGCGCTTGAAACGGTTCATGGAATTGCATCCGCATATCAAGGTGACCCTTCTCGCCTCGAACGATGCGGTCGATTTCGAGCGCCAGGATATCGACGTTGCCGTGCGCCGCGGGAACGGCCGATGGCCCGGCATGCGGGCAGAGTTGCTCGGGCACGAACCTGTGTTCCCGGTCTGCAGTCCATCGCTCATCGATGAAGGCGGCGCCGTGCGCCGCCCCGAGGATCTGACACGCCAGACCCTTCTTCAAGTCGTGAACGGAAGTCCATGGGCGGCCTGGTTCGAAGCCGCAGGGTGCTCCGGCGTGAGCTTCGGCGACATCCTGTATTTCAGCGACAGCGTTCTGATGCTGGAAGCCGCCGCGCAAGGTCAAGGCATCTGCTTGACGAGCTATTTTCTGGCCGAGCAAGATCTCAAGAGCGGTCGGCTCGTGCGCGCCTACGACGTGGAAATCGACGTCGATGAAGGTTTTTACGTTCTCTCGAGTACCGAGTATGGCGACAAGCCTGCCATCGCAAGCTTTCGTCGTTGGATCCGCCTCGAGGCGGAGCGCGCAATCGCGCAGCGCACCAATCCCGGATCAGAACCCTAGAATGCAATCGGCCCGGAGACGATCCGGGCCGAATTCCGCATTCCAGGAACGCTGATCTATCCCAGCCGCGCCCCCGAAATGGCATAAGTCTCGATTTCAATCCGCTGCCAAGGGCGAAGGAAGGATGTTACCTGAACCGTCGTGCTGGCCGGCCTGATGTCTTTGAATATCTCGCCGTGAGCCTGAGCCACTGCTTCAAAATCGTTGATATCCGTAACGTAGACTACCGTGCGAACCACTTCGTCGAAGGACGATCCCGCGGCGTCAAGCGCCCGCCCGATGATTTCAAAGGCAGCCTTCATCTGTGTGTAGGAGTCGCTGTCCTCGTGTCCCTTTGGCGCACAGGTTCCGGAGACATGAATGTGCTCTCCATAGCGGACCGCTCGCGAGTAGCCGTAGATTGGCTCGTACGGCGCTCCGGACGAGATATTGACGCGTTGACGGGTCATGACTTCACGCTGTCTTTCGAGACTTTGAGCGACGCAGGGGCTGAAAGGAACGCACGCAGATGACGGGTCACTTCGTCGGGTGCATCATCCATTAGAAAATGCCCACCGCCTTCGATGAGCTTCAGATCCGGGCCACCGAGAATTCGTTGCAGGCGCTTTGCCTGATCGACCGGAATCCAGGTGTCGTTCGTCCCCCAAATGATCTGGACAGGGACATCCAAAGGGCCCAACGACCGCTCCAGTTTGTCCGTGTGGCGCGGATCGATCTGAGCGACGCGATTATACCAGATCGCCTGTCCCGCCTCGCCGCGAAACGGCTCTCGATAAGCACGTAAGGCTTCATCCGCAATCGGCTTGAATGTCGTCGAACGGATTCTCGCCTCCAGGATCTGCTCGTAGATCCATGTTGGCATCGTTCGATAGGCCTCGATGTATTTCTGAGCGTGGAGCGTCGCTGCCGTGACGCAGGGATTGAGCATGGCTGCACTCACGAAGGCAATCCGCTCATAGCGGCAGCCCTCATCATAATAGGCGATCATGCCGTAGCTGTTGCCCACGTCGTGGAGAACGATGGAAGGTCGCGTCAATCTCCAGAATTTAAGAAGCTCGCTGAGAACCCGCGCTTGCCGCGGATCGCTCACATCCATCCCATCGCGCTTCTCGGACAATCCTTGCCCCGGTAGATCGTAAAGATAGACCGTGTGGCTTCGCGCCAATTCAGGTGCCACGTTGCGCCAAATGAAGGAATGGCTTGGAAACCCATGAACAAGGACGACGGGCGGCCCTGCGCCAATGATGTCGTAGGCGACTTCTACGCCGTCGACGACGACTCGATGCGACAAGTTCCATGTCGTCATTGCTCTTTCTCCTCTTTGGAAGGGCGACGATCGTTATCGGTGGTGCGGCAAAAGAGCTGAACGAAGTTGCCTTCCGGGTCTTTTGCCGTGAGAACACGGCCATGACTTCCCATATCCCGTATCGCCACAATGCTGCCGCCGGCGGCGCGAATGCGATCGGCATCGAATGTGTCGACTTCGAAAACCGGCAAAGCTCCGACGGCGCCGTCTGGAGCTTCGTCCGGCGCACCCAGCGCGAACGATGCGGCGCCGGAATCATACTGCGTCCACCTGGCGCCATCGGCGAACTTCAAAGGTAGTGCGAGGGCCTTCTCATAGAACGAGCGCATTGCCGGAATGTCGCGGGCCGCGAAATAGACCATCTGGAGCTTCGTTGCTCTCATGGGGACAATCCGCGATCGGAACGCTTCGGCATCGTTTGATGTGTGCCTCGGACTACCTGGTATTCGCCGGTTCGGTAGATGAGGGCGGCGCGGTCGGGCGCCGAGCGCACTGCGCGGGCGCCCCCGATGAATACAGTGTGCGTATCGCGGTCGAATGAATCGAGTACATCGCAATCGAGTGCAGCGATGGCATCGACAAGAACCGGTGCACCGGTTACGGCAGTACTCCACCGGCCCTGCGAGAACCTGTCGACGCCACGAAGTTCGGTCCGTCCCGCGAAGCAGTCGGCAAAGGGGCGATGCTCGTCGCCGACGACGTTCAAGCAAAAACTGCCGTGCTGCAGGATCGCCGCATGGCCTTCCGTCGCCTTGTTCACACAAACGATGAGGCTGGGCGGATCGACAGACAGCGAACAGAAGGCAGTGACCGTGAGACCGCRCCGCTCATCGCCGCGTCCGGCGGTTACGATTCCGACCGCGCCCACCAGCTCGCGCATCGCCGATTTGAACGCCGAGGGGTCCGCGAAAGATGCTGCGGACATGCTTGTGGCGAGGCAGGATCTCATCATGCGGCTTTCCGATCTCGATCTCGTCGCGTCCCCGCCCATTGCTGGCCAGTGTCTTTGCGATACGTGAGGGATATGCGCCGCGTCGAAATGGTTCAAACGTTAGTTTCTTAGGATCCGATTAGAGAAGGTGCGGGAGCAAGTTTGGCCAAGCTCAGCTAATTCGATGCGTGACATTGTCTATCGCATTACTCCGCCGTCCAACCGCCGTCGATCATCAGCGCCGATCCCGTCACGAGAGAGGAAGCGTCGGAAGCGAGATAAACGACTGCGCCCATCAGGTCTTCGACGCGTCCCACTCGACCGAGTTTGATCTTGGTCAGAACTCGCGAGACCACCTCCGGCGAGCGCAGGGATTCTTGCGTCATGGCGGTTTCGATAAAGGTCGGACATATGGTGTTGACGCGAATCCCATGCGCTCCGAGTTCGATCGCCATAACTTTCGTCATCCCCTCGATGCCGAATTTGCTGGCGCAATAGACCGAGCGCCCGGCCGCGCCGACATGGCCCATCTGGGACGACATGTTGATGATCGATCCTCCCTGTCTCGCGTCGACCAGCCGGCGCGCAACCGCCTGCGCCAAGAAGAATGAAGCCCGCAGGTTGAGGTCGAGAATCAGGTCGAAATCGTCCGGTTCGACATCGAGGAATGGCGCCGGTCGGTTCATTCCAGCGTTGTTCACGAGAATGGCGTAAGGCGGGCGCTCGGTCAGAGCATCGACGAGAGTGCGCCGATCGGTGATGTCC
>NZ_JBFUKD010000020.1:0-18083 GCF_056401005.1 Microvirga sp. P4_G7
CTGTGTGCCTGGCTCGGGGCTGGCCCGAGGCCCGTCGCTTGATTCAAGGCGACGTCCGCCTCGGGAAGCAATTGCGAGCCGTCACCGCCTGTCCGCCTAAAAGAACCGTGCGCGAGGTGCCGTCCGGCTTCTCCACACCACCACCATCATCATCGAGCCGGACCGCACGTCGCGCCACCCTCGATTTTTTGACGAGGTTCGGGCCGTTTGCGCCCTGAGCCCGCAGACCCGTGTCTTTCGTAATCCGCTGCCGTCGTTTCGGGGCTGCGAAAGCGGAGCCCGGCCCTCACTCGCGCTACGTGTGGGGAATGAGGCTCGGGAGGGCCGGGGTTGTTCTGAAGCGGTGGCGGCTATGGGTTCCGGGCGCTCGCGGGGCTCGCCCCGGAATACGGCGGCGGCGCATCGCTCCGTCGCTTCGTCGATGGCCGCGTCATCCCCCCGCCACGTCATCCTCACCTACGCCATCCCCGCCTACGTCATGGCCGGGCCTGTCCCGGCCACCYCGATCRRGAAAWCCGCYGCACCTCACACAATCGRGGTCACCGGCACGAGGCMGGTGATGACAKCCGGAGGGRTGGCGCCCGGGAGCAATGACRCGTGGCGACAATCCCCCRCCCAAGTCATCCCCCGCCCAMGYCATCCTCRCCCACGTCATGGCCGGGCYYGTCCCGGCCACCCCGATCGAGAAAACCGCYGCACCTCACACATCGAGGTCACCGGCACGAGGCMGGTGATGACAGCGCGGTCGGGTGSCGCCGGGAGCAATGGCGTCCGGGGGCGGCTTGCCGCCTTACAGGCCCAGCTTCTTCTTGCGCTGGGCGAGGGTGCGCAGGCGCAGGGCGTTGAGCTTGATGAAGCCGGCCGCGTCCCGGTGGTCGTAGGCGACGGCGCCTTCCTCGAAGGTGACCAGGTCCTGGTCGTAGAGGGAATAGGGGCTCTCGCGGCCGATGACGTAGACGCCGCCCTTGTAGAGCTTCAGCTTCACTTCGCCGGTGACGAATTCCTGGCTCTTGTCGATCATGACCTGGAGCATCTCGCGCTCGGGCGAGAACCAGAAGCCGTTGTAGATCAACTCGGCGTATTTCGGCATCAGCTCGTCCTTGAGGTGAGCCGCGCCGCGATCGAGCGTGATGGATTCGATGCCGCGATGGGCGAGCGCCAGGATCGTGCCGCCCGGCGTCTCGTACATGCCGCGGCTCTTCATGCCGACGAAGCGGTTCTCGACGAGATCGAGGCGGCCGATGCCGTTCTCGCGGCCGAGCGCGTTGAGCTTGGCGAGAAGATCCGCCGGGCCGAGCTTCTGGCCGTCGATGGCGACCGGGTCGCCCTTGGCGAATGCGATGGTGATCACGGTCGGCTTGTCGGGCGCGCTCTCCGGATCGTTGGTGCGGGAATAGACGTAATCCGGCACGTCGAGCGCCGGGTCTTCCAGCACCTTGCCCTCGGAGGAGGCGTGCAGAAGGTTGGCGTCGACCGAGAACGGCGCGTCGCCGCGCTTGTCCTTGGCGATCGGGATCTGGTTCGCCTCGGCGAAGGCGATGAGCTGCTCGCGGGAGCGCAGGTCCCATTCGCGCCAGGGCGCGATGACGGTCACGTCGGGCTTCAAGGCGTAATAGCCGAGCTCGAARCGSACCTGGTCGTTGCCCTTGCCGGTGGCCCCGTGGGCGACCGCGTCGGCGCCGACCTTCTCGGCGATCTCGATCTGCTTCTTGGCGATCAGGGGCCGGGCGATGGAGGTGCCGAGCAGATAGAGGCCCTCGTAATGGGCGTTGGCGCGGAACATCGGGAAGACGTAGTCGCGCACGAATTCGTCGCGCAGGTCCTCGATGAAGATGTTCTCGGGCTTGATGCCCAAAAGCTCCGCCTTCTTGCGGGCGGGCTCCAGTTCCTCACCCTGGCCGAGATCGGCGGTGAAGGTCACGACCTCGCAGCCATAGGTGGTCTGCAGCCACTTGAGGATGATCGAGGTGTCGAGGCCGCCGGAATAGGCGAGCACGACCTTGTTTACGCGCTTCTCAGCCATGGTCTGGTTCCAAAAGGGAGAGGAGCCCGCGACTTAGAACGGAAGCTTCAGCGGCGCAACCGGGCAATTGATATGCGCTCAGATCATTGCCGCTGCGGGCGGGCGCGACTGCCTGCGAAATCCAGGATAGGCTAGGCCTTGCGCGAGAAGCGAGCCGGCCGACGATCGAGCCTTTGCCGCTCGGCCCCGACTTTCGAGCGAGAGGTGATCGCGATGCCCCGTCCCGTCCTTGAATTCTGGTACGATTTCGCTTCGACCTATTCCTATCTCAGCGCCATGCGGATCGAAGGCATGGCGCAAGAGGCCGGGGTCACGGTTCAGTGGCGCCCGTTCCTGCTCGGGCCGATCTTCTCGGCGCAGGGCTGGACCACGTCGCCCTTCAACCTGTTCCCGGGTAAAGGCCGCTACATGTGGCGGGACATGGAGCTCGAGGCGGCGCGGCTCGGCCTGCCGTTCACCCGCCCGGACCCGTTTCCGCAAAACAGCCTTCTGGCGGCACGGCTCGGCCTCGTCGCCTCGGACGGCGGCTTTGCGGCGGCTTTCACCCGCGCGGTGTTCACGGAGGAATTCGGGCGCGGGCGCAACATCAGCGATCCGACCATCCTGAGCGAAATCCTCGCCGCCCTCGACGTCGATCCCACGACGCTGATCGCGGAAGCCGGGAGCGACCAGAACAAGGCGCGTCTCAAGCGGATCAACGAGCAGGCCCAGTCGCGGGGCATCTTCGGCGCGCCGACCTTTTTTGCGGAAGACGGCGAAATGTTCTGGGGCAACGACCGTCTCGAGCGGGCGCTGGAATGGGTCGTCGGCGACCGGGCGCGGCGGTCCGACCTGCCGGTGTGAGGAGAGCCCCGACGGCGGGCCCTCCAAAAGCTTGTTTCTCCGGCGGTTTTGCATTACATCACCGCTCTATCCGATCGGATTTCCGTGATGTGTGTTCGAGGGTGCGCTCCGGCGTGCCCTTCAGGCGCTCAGGAAATCCGGCGGATAAGCGTTTCCATCCGTCGATGATACGCCGGCCCGCTATAACAAGCGGTATGCCCGGGACCTGGCCCGAAAGGGGCGTCCCCGGCAGCGGCGGCTGGAAGCGACCCGTAACACGAGCCCGCCGGCGTTGCCCCTTATAGATGGGCCATTCAGGAGATCATATGTCTGCAGCATTGCAACAGCCGAGCCGTGAAGATTTCGCGGCCCTGCTCGAAGAGTCCTTCCGTACGTCCGAAATCAGCGAAGGTTCGGTCGTCAAGGGCAAGGTCGTCGCGATCGAGAAAGACGTCGCTGTCATCGATATCGGCGCGAAGACCGAGGGACGTGTCGCCCTCAAGGAATTTGCAGGCCCCAATCGCGATCAGACGATCAACGTCGGCGATGAGGTCGAAGTCTATGTCGAGCGCATCGAGAACGCGCTCGGCGAAGCCGTCATCTCGCGCGACAAGGCGCGCCGCGAGGAATCGTGGGTGAAGTTGGAGAAGGCCTTCGAAGCGCAGGAGCGCGTCAACGGCGTCATCTTCAACCAGGTCAAGGGCGGTTACACCGTCGATCTCGACGGCGCCGTGGCGTTCCTGCCGCGCTCGCAGGTCGATATCCGTCCGGTCCGCGACGTCACCCCGCTCATGGGCGTCAGCCAGCCGTTCCAGATCCTCAAGATGGATCGCCGCCGCGGCAACATCGTCGTGTCGCGTCGTACGGTTCTCGAAGAGAGCCGCGCCGAGCAGCGCTCCGAGCTCGTGGCGAACCTCGAAGAAGGTCAGGTCATCGACGGCGTGGTCAAGAACATCACCGAGTACGGTGCGTTCGTTGATCTCGGCGGCATCGACGGCCTGCTGCACGTCACCGACATGGCTTGGAGACGCGTCAATCATCCGTCCGAGGTCGTCACCATCGGCCAGACGGTCAAGGTCAAGATCATCAAGATCAACCACGAGACGCACCGCATCTCGCTCGGCATCAAGCAGCTCCTCGCCGATCCGTGGGAAGGCATCGCCGCCCGCTACCCGGTGGGCGCCAAGCTCAAGGGCCGCGTGACGAACATCACCGATTACGGCGCGTTCGTCGAACTCGAGCCGGGCATCGAAGGTCTGATCCACGTCTCCGAGATGTCCTGGACGAAGAAGAACGTTCATCCGGGCAAGATCATTTCCACCTCGCAAGAGGTCGAAGTCGTGATCCTCGAAGTCGATCAGGTGAAGCGCCGCATCTCGCTGGGTCTCAAGCAGACCCTGCAGAATCCGTGGGAAGCCTTCGCCGAGAAGCACCCTGTCGGTTCGGAAGTCGAAGGCGAGGTCAAGAACAAGACCGAATTCGGTCTGTTCATCGGTCTCGAGAACGACGTCGACGGCATGGTCCACCTCTCGGACCTCGACTGGAACCGTCCGGGCGAGCAGGTCATCGACGACTTCAAGAAGGGCGACATGGTGCGTGCCCAGGTTCTCGACGTGGACGTCGAGAAGGAGCGCATCTCGCTCGGCATCAAGCAACTCGCAGGCGACCCCTTCGCGGATGCCGGCGAGATCAAGAAGGGCCAGATCGTCACCGCCGAGGTTCTCGAGGTGAAGGATGGCGGCATCGAGGTGAAGATCGTCGACACCGACCTCTCCACCTTCATCAAGCGCAACGAGCTCGCGCGTGATCGTGCCGACCAGCGCCCCGAGCGTTTCGCCACCGGCGAGAAGCTCGATGCCCGCGTCACCCAGTTCGACCGCAAGGCGCGCCGCGTGACCCTCTCGATCAAGGCCCTCGAGGTCGCGGAAGAGAAGGAAGCGATCGCGCAATACGGTTCGGCCGATTCGGGCGCATCGCTCGGCGACATCCTCGGCGCGGCTCTCAAGGCCCGCACCGACAAGAAGTAAGCGTTCCGTCCACGGAGCGTCGTGCCGGACATCGTCCGGACAGCCTTCGAAACCCGCGCGAGCGATCGCGCGGGTTTTTTGTTGGCTGGCGCGGTCGCCGCCCTATCTGTCAGGACCTGCGCGGCTCTAGCGTTCGATCCGGCGAAGTGGTAACCGTGCGGCGACGAGATCTTGCGCCACTTCAATGCCTTAGCGGCGCGCCCTAGGGGCTCCGTCCGTGTAACGATCAAGAGATGATGTCATGCTCGATGCTGAAGCGATCGTCGACCGTCACCGCCTTCGCCGAAAGGTGAGCTTTTGGCGCGTCGTCGGTTTTCTCGGCCTGATCATCGGCCTGCTCGCGCTTGGTTACGCGGCAGCCGACCGGGCGGACCTGATCACGGGCAAGGCGCAGATCGCACGCATTTCCATCGGCGGCGTCATCACCGGTAATCAACGCATCGCCGACCTGATGCAGAAGGTCGGCGAATCCAAGACCGTGTCGGGTGTCGTCATTTCGATCAATTCGCCGGGCGGCACGACGACGGGCTCGGAAGAACTCTTTCGCAACATCCGCCGTCTCTCCGAGAAGAAGCCGCTCGTGGCCTTCGTCGACGGCACCGCGGCGTCCGGCGGCTACATCACGGCGATCGCCGCCGACCACATCGTCGCGCGCGAAACGTCGCTCGTCGGATCCATCGGCGTTCTCTTTCAATACCCCGAGGTGTCGCAGCTTCTCGACAAGGTCGGCGTGAAGATGGAAGAGGTGAAGTCCTCGCCACTGAAAGCCGAGCCGAACGGGTTCAAACCGACGAGCCCGGAAGCGCGCGCCGCTCTGCAATCGGTCGTCAACGACACCTATGATTGGTTCAAGCGCATCGTGCGCGAACGGCGCCACATGAACGATGCCGAAATCAGCGCTGCGTCGACCGGCCAGATCTTCAGCGGTCACCAGGGCGTCCCGCTCAAACTCGTCGATGCGCTCGGCACCGAGCGCGACGCCATCGCCTGGCTCGAGAAGGAGAAGGGCGTCGCGAAAGATCTCCCGGTCGAAGATTGGAGACCGCGCGGCGAGCGCAGCCTGTCACCCTTCGTGTGGGCGGCAGCCGGGGCCGATCTCGTCGGCTTCGACGGCGTCGCCGACGGATTGCGGCGTGTCTCCCTCTCTGCGGAGACGGCACAGCTTGACGGTCTCCTGGCCCTCTGGCAACCTGCCGAAAAATAAAGTCCCATCAAACATATAGCAGCCCATGATCAAATCCGAACTGGTGCTCAAGATCGCCGAGCAGAACCCGCATTTGTACCAACGCGATGTGGAGAACATCGTGAATGCGATTCTCGACACCATTGCCGATGCGCTGTCGCGCGGCGATCGGGTCGAGCTTCGCGGGTTCGGTGCGTTCGCCGTCAAGAAACGCGATGCGCGTACCGGCCGAAATCCGCGCACCGGCGCGTCGGTTTCCGTATCGGAGAAAGTCGTGCCCGTGTTCAAGACGGGTAAGGAGATGCGGCAGCGCCTGAACAACGGCGTCGACACCGCGGCGAGTTGAGCGGCGTCGCCAAGCGGACCCATTGTCCGCAGACGTGATCTGTTCTTCGCGTGATCGATGGCGAACCGGTTTTCCCTTTCGCCGATCACGCTCTACGATCATGCTTCGTGTGAAGACAGAGCGGCCTAGCGACATCGTTCTCGATGAGGGTCGTTCGATTCGGTGAAAGGTGTGCGTGTGGTCCGCTTTCTCAAGGCGCTGATCCTCCTGCCGGTGGCGATCGTCATCGTGCTGCTTGCGGTGGCCAACCGCGAGCCGGTGCTGCTGTCGCTCGATCCGTTCTCGCGGGACGCGCCCGAATTCGCGATGATGCTGCCGCTTTTCGCGGTCATTTTCGCGGCCGTGATGGTCGGCGTGCTCGTCGGCGGCGTCGCGACATGGCTGGCGCAGGGGAAGCATCGGCGCGGGCAGCGCGAAGCGCGGCGTGAGGTCAAGCATTTGCGCACCGAGACCGATCGTTTGCGAGCGCAGGTCCCGACTCCGACGAAAGCGCCGGCGCTTCCGCCCTCTCAAACTTTGTGAGCTTCATGCGTATCGTCAGCGCCGCCGAAATCGATCGCGTCGTCACGTTCCCGCGCCTGATCGAGGCCCTCGCGGAGGCGTTTCGAAGCGACGTCGAGACGCCGATCCGACACCATCACGAAATCGAACGCGCCGGCGCGCACGGCACGCTTCTGCTCATGCCGGCGTGGTCGGGTCCGAAATCGCCGGACGGATTCGTCGGCGTCAAAGTCGTGTCGGTGTTTCCCGACAACGGCGCCCGAAATTTGCCGAGCGTGATGGGCACCTATCTGCTCATGGACGGTCTGACGGGTGAGCCGCGCGCAGCGCTCGACGGCGCGCGGCTGACCGTGTGGCGCACGGCCGCCGCCTCGGCGCTCGCCGCGCGATATCTCGCCCGTGAAGAGGCGGCGCGAATGGTCATGGTCGGCGCCGGTTCGCTCGCCCCGTTTCTCATCCGGGCGCATCTGAGCCAGCGACCGATTCGCGACGTGGCGCTGTGGAACCACCACCCCGAGCGTGCGAAAAGCCTTGCCGAAACCTTGCGCGCGGAAGGCCTGCCGGTGACCGCTGTCGAGGATCTCGAAAGCGCCGTGCGCGCCGCCGATCTGGTGTCCTGCGCGACCCTCTCGACATCCCCCGTCGTGAAAGGGGAATGGCTCAAGCCAGGCGCGCATCTCGATCTCGTCGGCGCGTTCAACCTCTCCATGCGTGAAGCGGACGACGAGGCGTTGCGGCGGGCCGAAATCTACATCGATACGGCAGCGGCGACGAGCGAAGGCGGCGACGTCGCCTTGGCGCTACAAAGCGGCGCGGTTGCGGTCTCCCACGTGAAGGGCGATCTGTTCGATCTTTGCCGTACGGACACGAGCCGGCGAACGAGTGCCGAGGCGATCACGATCTTCAAGTCGGTCGGCACGGCCCTGGAGGATCTCGCTGCGGCGATGCTGGTGTGGCGCAGCCTGGACAGGTGATTGGCCCAGCCGATCATGATATATGAGTGTTATGAAGCTGGAAGATTTCTCGCGTTCCATCGACCGGTTGAGACCTGAGATCGAGCGCCGCTATCCGCTGACGCTCGGGGCGATCGCTCCGTCATCCCTGACGGGCGACGACGGATGGCGCCCTGCCTTCACGGTCAGAGTCGACCGCTACGATTCCTTGAGCCTGCTCGACTTAGCTGTACTTGAAGATTGGATTTCAACGGAGACAGGCCAGTCCGTTCTCGTCGAGGTTGGCTCGGTCGTCGAGGCAGCGGTAGCACAAGGCGCAGCCGAATAAGATGACCGAGGACACCAAGCAACGCTTAGCGGACATGCGAGCCTACGCACGCGTTCGTCCGTCGATCCGGGAACAGTCTATATCACCGTGGTCAGGGATTTGCCGGCGCTCATGAAAGCGTTCGACGTCGATAGGAGCGAGTCATGAGCACCCTCGTCAAAATCTGCGGCCTTTCGACGAACGAGACCCTCGACGTCGCCATCGAGGCCGGGGCCGATATGGTCGGCTTCGCGCGGTTCGCCAAAAGCCCACGCCACGTGAGTCTCGAGCAGGGACGCGCGCTGTCGCGTCGCGCGAAGGGCCGCGTGATGCGGGTCGTTCTG
This sequence comes from Microvirga sp. P4_G7, assembly GCF_056401005.1. Classification (NCBI taxonomy): domain Bacteria; kingdom Pseudomonadati; phylum Pseudomonadota; class Alphaproteobacteria; order Hyphomicrobiales; family Methylobacteriaceae; genus Microvirga; species Microvirga sp. P4_G7. The sequence goes on from NZ_JBFUKD010000020.1 coordinate 8,507, forward strand.
GTGGTCGATGCGGACGACGCCGCCTTGGCCGAGACCGTCGCCGCGCTCGATCCTGACCTTCTGCAACTGCATGGCCACGAGACGCCGGCGCGGGTCGCCGAGATCCGCTCGCGGTTCGGTCGCCCGGTGATGAAGGTCTTCGGCATCGCACAGGCCGCCGATCTCGCCGCGATTGCGCCTTATGCGAATATTGCCGACCGCCTGCTCCTCGACGCCAAGCCGCCCCGCACGCCCGATGCCCTTCCTGGCGGCAACGGTCTCCGGTTCGACTGGGGATTGCTTACGGGGCTCGATCCTTCGCTCGGCTTCATGCTGTCGGGCGGGCTCAACCCGGACAATGTGGCGGACGCGATCCGCCTGACGAAGGCTGCGGGTGTCGATGTGTCGTCGGGTGTCGAAAGTGCGCCTGGGATCAAGGATCCGGCGCGGATCGAGGCGTTCGTCAGGGCGGCCCGGGCGGCGATCGTCGCAGAATCATTTTAGGGACGCATTTTGCTCCGAAAGCCGGTATTCACCGTCGCAAAAGCAGCTTCGAGATTGAAGGCGAATAGGCGTGTCAGCTGAGTCAAAGACCAATTCCTTCCGCACCGGCCCCGACGAGAGCGGGCATTTTGGCATGTTCGGTGGGCGCTTCGTCGCCGAAACGCTGATGCCGAATATTCTCGAACTGGAGAAGGCCTACGAGGAAGCCAAGGCGGATCCGAGCTTCAAGACGGACATGGATGGGTACATGACCCATTACATCGGCCGCCCGAGCCCGCTCTATTACGCCGAGCGTATGACCGAGCATCTGCGGGAGGTTTCGAGCGCCTCCGGGCTGGCGGGCGGCGCCAAGATCTACTTCAAGCGCGAAGAGCTCAACCATACCGGCGCGCACAAGGTCAACAACGTGCTGGGGCAGATCCTGCTCGCTCGCCGCATGGGCAAGAAGCGCATCATCGCCGAGACCGGCGCCGGCCAGCATGGGGTCGCGACGGCGACCTTGTGCGCGCGTTTCGGCCTCGAATGCATCGTCTATATGGGCGCGGTCGACGTCGAACGGCAGAAGCCCAACGTGTTCCGCATGAAGATGCTCGGCGCCGAGGTGGTACCGGTGCATTCGGGCACCAAGACGCTCAAGGACGCCATGAACGAGGCGTTGCGCGATTGGGTCACCAACGTCGCCGATACCTTCTACTGCATCGGAACCGTGGCGGGGCCGCATCCCTACCCCACGATGGTCCGCGATTTCCAATGCGTCATCGGCGACGAAACCCGGGTTCAAATGATGGAAGCCGAGGGCCGCTTGCCCGATTCGCTGATCGCCTGCGTCGGCGGCGGGTCGAACGCCATCGGCCTGTTCCACCCGTTCCTCGACGACCGCCAGATTGAAATCTACGGGGTCGAGGCGGCGGGCCATGGGCTCGACAAGCTGCATGCCGCCTCCCTCACCGGCGGCCGCCCGGGCGTCCTCCACGGCAACCGCACCTACCTCCTCATGAACGACGACGGCCAGATCACCGACGCCCATTCGATCTCGGCGGGTCTCGACTACCCCGGCATCGGCCCGGAACACGCATGGCTGCACGATGTCGGCCGGGTGAACTACATTTCCGCGACGGACAACGAGGCGCTTGCCGCATTCAAGCTCTGCTCGCGCCTGGAGGGCATTCTGCCGGCCCTCGAATCGAGCCACGCGATCGCCAAAGCCATCGATCTCGCGCCGCAGAAGCCGAAGGACCACCTGATGGTCATCAACATCAGCGGCCGCGGCGACAAGGACGTGCCCCAGATCGCGGAGATCCTGGGGGAGAGCCTTTGACCGGGGCGGCACTGGGGTGGACTTCCCCGCCGCCGGATTCGGTCTCGTCTCCCAAAAATCTATGATAAAGCGACGCCCATGAGCACACGCATCGAAGCCCGTTTCGAGAAATGCCGCGCGGAAGGCCGCGCTGCGCTCGTCACCTACATCATGGCGGGGGACCCGGATCCCGAGACCTCGCTGGCGATCCTGAAGAACCTGCCCAAGGCCGGCGCCGACATCGTGGAATTCGGCTTGCCGTTCACCGATCCGATGGCCGACGGCCCGGCCATCCAGGCGGCCGGCCTGCGGGCGCTGAAAGTCGGGCAGAACACGGTCAAGACCCTCGAGCTGATCCGGCGCTTCCGCGAGGACGACGCCGAGACCCCGGTGATCCTGATGGGCTATTTCAACCCCATCTACGTCTACGGCGTCGATCGCTTCCTGGCCGATGCCAAGGCAGCCGGCATCGACGGGCTCATCGTGGTGGACCTGCCGCCCGAAGAGGACAAGGAATTGTGCCTGCCGGCGCTTGCGGCAGGCCTCGCCTTCATCCGTCTCGCCACACCCACCACCGACGACCAGCGGTTGCCGGCGGTGCTCGCCAATACGGCTGGTTTCGTCTACTACGTCTCGATTACCGGCATCACCGGCGCGGCGACTCCCGATTTCGGCAAGGTTTCGACGGCGGTGGAGCGGATCAAGCGGCATACGCCCCTGCCCGTCGTGGTGGGGTTCGGGGTCAAGAGCGGGGCGCATGCGGCGGCCATCGCTCAGGGCGCTGACGGGGTCGTGGTCGGTTCGGCCCTGATCGACGCCCTCAAGGGCACCCTCGACGATCAGGACCGGGCAACCTCGCAGACGGTGGCGGCCGTCACTACATTGGTTGGTGAACTCAGCGCCGGCGTCCGCTCGGTGGTGAAGCGCCGGGCGGCCTAGAAACAAGTTTCCAGCGGGCGCTGGAGACGCTCTCTCTTCAGGATGAGAGCTCTCCCGCGCTCCAGTCAGGAGTTAGAGAGTCATGAACTGGATCTCCGAAGTCGTCCGACCGAAGATCAAGACCTTGTTCAAGCGTGAATCGCCGGACAATCTCTGGATCAAGTGCCCTGAGACCGGGCAGGTGGTGTTCCACAAGGATGTGGAAGCCAACCAATGGGTCATCCCCGGATCCAACCATCACATGCGCATTTCGGCCGCGCAGCGCCTCGGATTGATGTTCGACGGCGGGACCTGGCTCGACGTGCCGCTGCCCGACGCACCCGTCGATCCGCTGAAATTCCGCGACGAGAAGCGCTATACCGACCGCCTCAAGGATGCCCGCGCCAAGACCGGCATGCAGGACGCCTTCAAGGTCGGCTACGGCCGCGTCGAAGACGTGCCGATGACCCTGGCTGTGCAGGATTTCGGTTTCATGGGCGGCTCGCTCGGCATGGCCGCCGGTGAGGCGGTCGTGAAGGGCGCCGAAACCGCGCTGGAGAAAAGAACGCCGTTCGTGCTGTTCGCCGCCTCCGGCGGTGCACGCATGCAGGAGGGCATTCTGTCCCTGATGCAGCTGCCGCGCACCACCGTCGCCGTGCGTCGCCTGCGCGATGCCAAGCTGCCCTACATCGTCGTTCTGACGAACCCGACCACCGGTGGCGTGACGGCTTCCTACGCGATGCTGGGCGACGTTCAGATCGCGGAACCCGGCGCATTGATCGGGTTTGCGGGTCCGCGCGTGATCGAGCAGACGATCCGCGAAAAGCTGCCCGATGGCTTCCAGCGGTCCGAGTATCTGAAGGATCACGGCATGATCGACATGGTCGTCCATCGCCACGACCTCAAGGCGACCATCGCGCGTCTCTCGCGTCTGCTCACCAAATCCCCCGTCGCCAAAACGCCTGTCACCAAAACGCCGGCGATCGCGGCTTAACTTTTCGAGAGTGGGGCRATGGATTCCTCCGATGCGCTGATCGCGCGCTTTCTCGCCCTGCATCCGAAGACCATCGATCTTTCGCTCGGACGCATCCAGCGTCTCTTGGCGCAACTCGGACATCCCGAGCGCAGGCTGCCGCCGACGATTCATGTGGCCGGCACCAACGGCAAGGGCTCGACTATCGCATTCATGCGCGCGATTCTCGAGAGCGCGGGGCTCGCGGTCCACGTCTATACCTCGCCGCATCTGGTACGCTTTCACGAACGAATCCGGCTCGGACGCTTCGGCGGCGGGCAGTATGTGACTGAGGAGCGATTGGTCGAGGCCTTGCGCCGCTGCGACGCGGTGAATGCGGGCGAGCCGATCACCGTATTCGAGATCACGACGGCGGCGGCCATTCTGTTGTTCGCCGAAGAACCGGCAGATGTTCTTCTGCTTGAAGTCGGTCTCGGTGGGCGCTTCGACGCGACGAATGTCATCGACCATCCGGCGGCGTCGGTCGTCACTTCGATCGGGCACGACCACGCGGAATATCTCGGCACGACGCTCGACGGCATCGCCCGTGAGAAAGCCGGTATCTTCAAACGCGGATGTCCCGCCATCATCGCGGCGCAGGATTACCGCATCGCGGACGAGGTGTTGCGCGAGGAAGCGGAAGCTGTCGGCGCGTCACCCATCGTCGTCGGCGGTCAGGATTTCTCCGTTCACGAGGAAGGCGGCCGCCTGGTTTATCAGGACGAGAACGGCCTTCTCGATCTGCCGCGTCCGCGTCTCGTCGGACGTCACCAATTCATCAACGCGGGCACGGCGATCGCAGCGTTGCGCGCGGCTGGTTTCGAGCGTTTCGAGACTCAGGCCTTCGAAGCCGGATTGCGCCAGGCCGAATGGCCCGGGCGGTTGCAACGCCTGTCGAACGGCGTCTTGTCCACCATCGCACCCGAGGGCAGCGAGCTGTGGCTCGACGGCGGTCATAATGTCGACGGCGGACGCGTGCTGGCCGCGGCCATGGCCGAGCGGGGTGAGCACAGCGAAGCGCCGCTCGTGCTGATCAGCGGCATGCTGGGCACGAAGGATTCGGAAGCCTTCTTCAAGAATTTCCTTGGTCTCGCTCGCGAGGTGATCGCGATTCCGATTGCCGGGCAGATCGCCGGTCGACCGGCCGAGGAAGTCGCCGCGATTGCGAACAGCGTCGGCCTGACGGTCTCGACGCAACGAAGCGTCGAGACGGCCCTCGCCTCGCTCAACAACTTCGTGTGGGAGCATCCGCCGCGCATCCTGATCTGCGGCTCGCTCTATCTCGCCGGCGAAGTGCTCGCGGCCAACGGAACGCCGCCGCAATAGCATCTCGGTCGGTGCTTCGCCGACACCTCACTCTGGAACGCGGAGCTCGAATGGCCTGCTTCATCTGTACCGAATGCGGAACCCAGTTCGCCGAATCGGAGGTGCCGCCGCCCGGCTGCCAGATCTGCGAGGACGTGCGCCAGAACGTGCGCTGGGACGGGCAGGCATGGACGACGCTCGAGGATCTGCGACGGACGCACCGGATGCGCTTCGAGGAAGAAGCGCCGGGCATCACGGGGATCGGCGCGACGCCGAGTTTCGCCATCGGCCAGCGTGCACTTCTCGTCGAAGATCCCGACGGGAACGTGCTGTGGGATTGCATGAGCCTCATCGACGACGACATCGTCGCGGCCGTCGAACGCAAGGGCGGGCTGAAAGCCGTTGCGATCTCCCATCCGCATTTCTACACCACGATGGTGGCGTGGAGCGAAGCGTTCGGCGGCATTCCGATCTATGTCCACGCCGACGATTCCCGATGGGTGCAGCGTCCGCACAAAGCGATCGTTCCGTGGCAGGGCGAAACGCATGCGCTGTCGTCGTCGCTCACCCTGATTCGCTGCGGCGGGCATTTCGACGGATCGACGGTGCTGCATTGCGCCACGGGCGCAGGTGCGATCCTGTCCGGCGACACCATCCAGGTGACGCAGGATCGAAAGTTCGTGAGCTTCATGTACAGCTACCCGAACATCATCCCGCTCAATCGTCGGGCGGTGTCGACGATCGCTTCGGCGCTCGCGCCCTACCGCTTCGACAACATCTTCGGCGCCTGGTGGAGGCGCAACATCATCGGGGGCGCTCACGAGGCCTTCGAACGCTCGGTCGAGCGGTATCTCGCGGCGATCGCCTGACGACAAAGGCCGGCGCTCAAAAGAAAAGGGGGCCGCGGGGCCCCCTTTCAAAAAACCGGGTGAGTCGATGCTCAGGCCGAGGCCTGGATCCACTTGGCGAGATCGCCCTTCGGTGCCGCGCCGACCTTCTGCGCTACGACCTTGCCGTCCTTGAACATCATCAAGGCGGGGATCGAACGGATGCCGAGCTGCGAGGAAATCTGCGGATTTTCGTCGACGTTGAGCTTGGCGATCTTCACCTTGCCGGCCATCTCGTTGGAGATCTCTTCCAGAGCCGGACCGATCATGCGGCACGGGCCGCACCATTCCGCCCAGAAATCGACGACGACGGGCTCGGAGGAGTTCAGGACGTCCTGCGAAAAGCTCGAGTCGGTTACCTTTACGGTCGCCATTATATTCACCTTCAGTGGCTTTGAACGCGACTCAGACGAGTCGCCTCTTGTGGGGTCAACGTAAGAACCGCTCGGCTTGGAATCAAGCGACTGGTTACACCATCACGCGGCTTTGATGAGGGTAAGGGCGGAATCGAGTTCAGGTTCCATCAATTCGTGAACGACCGGGCCCGACGTCCAGATCAGGAAGGCGCGGACCCGCCGGCCCGGATAGATCTCCTGCAGCAGACGCCGATAGAGCGCGAGCTGGGCCGCGTAGGCGGGTGGCGTCGGCTGACCGGCTCGCGGCGGACGCGCCGTCGTCTTGAAATCGGCGACCAGGACCTCGTCCGGCAAGATCGCCAGGCGGTCGATCTGGCCCGAGACCAGGATTTCACCCGCGTTCGTCGTCACCTTGCCGGCGATCGGCGCCTCGGCGCGCGATTCGGGGCCGAACAGGGGCTTGAGCGCCTCGTGGCCGATCACGCCGAGCGCGTTGGCGACCACGGCCTCGGCGAGGTCCTCCGGGAGACGGGGCGCCTTCGTCCGCACATAGGCGCGCGCCAACGCCTCGCGCCGCTCTGGCGGCTGCAGGGGTAATCGCTCCAACAGCGCGTGTACGAGGGTGCCGCGAAGGCGAGCTTCCGGCGCATACGGACCATCGCCCGGCCGCACCATCCGATCGGCCGCGCCCAGCGCGCTCGAGGGACGCAAGGGCGGGAGCGGCTCCGGTTCCGGCACGGCCGCGCGGGACAGCCAATCCGGGATCGGCAGAGGGGCGATGGCCGGCCCATTGCGGTCGTCGGATGCCGCGACATGCGTATTGCCGTCCCGCCAGACATGAACCGGCCCGAAAGACCGCTCGTCCTGCTCCAGTTCGCCCGCCTTGGCGAGCAGCCCTCGCCGGATCATCTCGCACCAGGCATCCTCCGGCGCCTCGCTCTTGCGACCGGTGAGGTAGGGCGCGATCACGAGACGGTCCTTGGCGCGCGTCATGGCGACATAGAGCAGCCTGTTGTGCTCCTCGAGACCCTTCGCACGCCACGCGGCGCGCGCCTCACCGAGCACCGCGCAATCGTGCGAACCGCCCGGCGACCAGACCGGCAGCGTATCCCCGGCGGATGTCGGAAGCTGCAGCAGAGCCGGGTCGCGACCCAGCACGTCGCACCCGTCGATCATGACAACCAGCGGCGCTTCGAGACCCTTGGCGCCGTGGACGGTCATGACGCGCACCTCGTCGTGAACTGCGTCGAGATCGCGCTTGATGGTGTGCGAGGCGGATTCGAAACGGTTGAGGAACAGCGTGAGCGAGGGCGTCTCGGCCATTTCCGCCTGATGGGCGAAACTCAGGAAGGCGTCGATCGCATCGCCCGCTTCGCTGCCGAGCCGCGCCACCAGCTTCAGACGTCCTTGGCGGGGGCCGAGCAATGTCGCGAAAAATCCGAACGGGCCGTGGTCGCGCGCGAGTTGCCGCCAATCCGAGAGGGCGGCGAGCCCCGTCGTCGCCGCAACGTCGCCCGCTCGCGCGTGCCGCTCCAAAGCATCGAGTAGCGATTCGGTTTCGCCGCGCGACGCCGCAATGCGGATGAGATCGTCGTCGTCCCAGCCGACCAGCGGCGATTTGAGCACGGTGGCGAGCGTGAGATCGTCTTGCGGAAGCAACGCGGCGCGGCCGGCTGCGACGAGGTCGAGCACGGCGATGTGTTCGCCGATATTGAGCCGGTCGGCGCCGGCGACGGGAACGCCAGCCTCTTTCAAGGCACGGATGACGGCTTCGAATGCGGCCCCGCGCTTGCGCACGAGAACGAGAACGTCGCCGGCGCTCCAGACCCGACCGGTATCGTCGCCGCGCGTCATCCAGGTCTTCACGGCGTGGGCGATGCGTTTCGCGACGACGACCGGCGGCGCATGCTGCTCGGGTTGGTCGAGCGGAAGAACCCAGGCCTCGGGTTCCTTCTCGTCCTGCGGTGTTTCGGTCGGCCACAATTCGACCAGCCCCGGTGCGCGCGGACGCGCACTCTCATGGACGGTACCGACTGCGCCGTCTTCGAAGGACAATCCTTTGAAGTTGCCCGGCACCGAGAATGTCGCGTCGACAGCTGATAGTACCGCCGTGGCCGAGCGGAACGACACGGTCAGGCGCACGTCCTCGAATTGCAGATCCGCGTTGCGGACCTTGCGCGACCAGGATTGGCGGCTCAGTTCGAATTCCTGCGGTTCCGCACCCTGGAAACCGTAGATCGACTGCTTGGGATCGCCGACCGCGAACAACGTGCGGACGCGGCCGTCGCGTGCGCCGAAGCCGGATGTGAAATCCTCGGTGATGCGGCGCAGGATGTCCCATTGCTCCGGGTTGGTGTCCTGCGCCTCGTCGACGAGTACGTGGTCGATACCGCGATCGAGCTTGTAGAGAATCCAGCCGGATTCATCGCGCGAGAGAACCTCCAGCGTCTTGTCGATGAGGTCCTGGAAATCGAGAGCCCCGGCGTGGGCCTTCGCCCGCGCGACGCCGCGCTCGATCTCGATGGCGAGCGTGAACAGCGCGGTCGTGCGCTCAAAGGCGAGGGCCGCCTTGCGCCGGTCGAGCAGTCGCGCGACCCGCTGCAATTCGTCGGCGAGGCATTGCTTCAACGCGGCGTCGATCGACTTCGTCACGAAACGTGCTTCGGCGCGCAGCCCTCCCGCTTCCGTCAGGAAGACGGAGAGATATTGCTTCAATCGATCTTCATGGCGCGTCGCATTGGCGGCCGCGATGAAGGATTTCGCGCGCTCCTGGTCGGTGGTCTTTCCGAGGAGCAGCTCCTGCGCGATTGCGGGCCAGCGTTCTGGTGCGATCCCGTCTTCGAGGATAGACCGCTCGATGGTCGCGGCATTCTCGCCCGGGGCCAACCCGAGTTCGCTTCGCAGCCGTGCGAAGCCTGCCTGCAATCCGCCGGGATGGTGCAGGAACGCTTTGCAACGCAGCGCCGCACTCAAGAGCGCGGTCAAGGCATCGCCCGACGTCTCCACCGTGACGATGCCGAGCGCGGCGTGCAACGCGGAGTCGCTGTCGCGCATGGCGCGCGCCAGCACGCGGCCGATTTCTTCCACGAGCAATTCGTCCGACTGGCTCTCGTCGAGCACCGTGAAGCGCGCGGGCACATTGGCTTCGAACGGAACGAGATGAAGGAGGCGCTCGCAGAAGGCGTGAATGGTGTCGATCTTCAATCCACCCGGTGTCTCGACGGCCCGCGCGAACAGCGTGCGCGCGAGGCGCAGGCGCTTGGCATTCGGACGCTCGCCCTCGAGTTCGGTGAGTTCCGCGATCAGCGCATCCTCGTCG
>NZ_JBFUKD010000021.1:0-17664 GCF_056401005.1 Microvirga sp. P4_G7
GCGCCCAACAATTCCGGTGGCAGATCCTCGACCGAAGGAAGTTCGTCGAAGCCTGTCACCGGCGGTTCCGGCAAAGGTCGCGACATCGGCTCGGAGGCCGGAGCCTCGGGGCTCTGATCCTGAGCGCTCTCGCTCTCCGGGCTTTGGGTTTCCGGCGGTTGCTCCTGGCGTCCGAAGAGACGGGACAGGAAACCGGRCTTGTCGGGCTTCGTCTCGGCCATGGGGTTCCTTTACGCCTCTTGCTTTGCTCGCCGAGCCTCGATAGCCGAGGCATCATGAATGCGGAAGAGATAGTGTCTCGTCTCCTGTATCGCGATGCCCTGATGCTCGTGATCGACAAACCTGCGGGGCTRCCGGTGCATCCGGGCCCGAAGGGAGGCGAGACTTTGTTCCACCACCTGGACGCCTTGCGCTTCGGGCTGCCGCGCCGTCCTGAAGCGGCGCATCGCCTCGACAAGGATACCTCCGGTTGCCTCGTGCTCGGTCGCCATGCCAAGGCCCTGGCGCGATTGGGCGACCTGTTCAAGCGCAGTGCCATCGACAAGGTCTATTGGGCCGTCGTCGAAGGAACGCCCGCGGAGGACGCAGGCGAGATCGATCTCCCCCTCGCCAGAAAATCGCCGGATCGCGGCTGGTGGATGAAGGTCGATCCGAAGGGTCAGCCATCGCAGACGACCTGGCGGGTCCTGGGTCGGGGCGAGGGCCTCTCCCTCCTCGAACTGCGCCCGATCACCGGCCGCACCCATCAATTGCGCGTCCATTGTGCCGCATCGGGATGGCCGATCCTGGGCGATCCGATCTATGGCTCGGCTCCGCGTTTCGACGGACCGGGCCTCCATCTCCACGCCCGCGCCATCACCGTGCCGCTCTATCCCAAGAAACCCGCGATCACGGTGGAAGCGCCGGTGCCGGCGCATATGCGGGAGAAACTGAGTAGCTTGGCCACGGCGAGCTAGATATATGTAATAATATGTCTCTCAGTTTGGACCGACCAATGCCCCTTCAGTTCGCTGTATCGCCAGGCGTTGTTCTTCTCTGTGACTACTCAACGGGTTTCAAGCCGCCGGAAATGGTGAAGCGCAGGCCCGCGATCGTGGTCTCCCCGCGTCTCCCCCACCGCGATTATCTGTGCGCGGTCGTCCCATTGAGCGGGACACCCCCGCAGTGGAAAGTCGATTATCAACGGAGGATTACGCTGGAGCAGGCATTGCCGCCGCCCTTCGATGAGGCGAATTGGTGGGTGAAAGCGGATATGGTCTCGACGGTCAGTTTCGCACGTTTGGATCTCTTTCGAACCAAGCGAGATCAATCGGGGAAGAGGAAGTACCTCCAACCGAAAGTGTCACACGCTGTATTGGAGCAAATTCAAGAGGCCATTCTCTTTGGTCTCGGTCTCGGACACTTGCGAAACACAAGCTCTTGATTCATATAGATTGTGTTCGCTCGCGGCTGTGCCGTTGAGCCTCAAGACCGGTAGCGATATCGGCGAACCCCGCAACGGCGACAACAAGCCTTGCGGGGTTTTCTACGCCGCCAGCAGATCGCGACCGTCGTGGCCTTTGACGGTGATGTCGCGGATATCGCCCGCAGGCACCGGTTCAGCGAAGCGCACGAGCGTGAATCCTTCCGTGCGGCCGACTTGTCCTCGTTCGGTAAGCACGCGACGGCGCGTACCGACTTCCGTCTCCAGATGCCGCAGAAGCGCCGCTTCACCCTTCGCCCGAAGTCGCTTGGCGCGCTCTTTCACCACCTCGCGGGCCACCGGCGGCATGCGCGCGGCGGGTGTGCCGGGGCGGGGGGAGAACGGGAAGACGTGGAGATGCGTCAGGCCGCATTCGTCGACGATGGCGAGCGAGCGCGAAAACATCGCCTCGGTTTCGGTCGGAAATCCGGTGATGATGTCGGCTCCGAACACCACATCGGGGCGTAAAGCGCGCACCTGTTCGCAGAAGCGGATCGCGTCGTCCCGCAGATGCCGGCGCTTCATGCGCTTCAGGATCATGTCGTCGCCCGCTTGCAGCGACAGATGCAGATGCGGCATCAGGCGCGATTCGTTGGCGAACGCGTCGAGGAGGTCGTCGTCCGCCTCGACCGAATCGATCGACGAGATCCGCAACCGTTCGAGTTCCGGCACATGGCGCAGAAGGCTTTTGACGAGGGTGCCGAGTTTGGGCGCGCCAGGAAGATCGGAACCGTAGCTGGTGATGTCGACGCCGGTGAGGACGACTTCGCGCGATCCGTGTTCGACGAGGGTGCGCACCTGGTCGACGACGGCACCCATGGGGACGGAGCGCGACTGGCCGCGGCCGTAGGGAATGATGCAGAAGGTGCACCGATGATCGCAGCCGTTCTGCACCTGAACGAAGGAGCGCGTATGACCGCGCATGCCGTCGATGAGATGGAGCGCGGTTTCCTTGACGGCCATGATGTCGTCGACCAGCACGCGTTCACTCGCGCCGACGCCGAAATCGCGCACGAAGCGCCAGCTCTCTTCCTTCATCTTCTCGGCATTGCCGAGAACCTGCGCCACTTCCGGCATGGCCGCGAAGGTCTCCGGCTCGACCTGCGCCGCGCAGCCGGTGACGATGATGCGTGCATCGGGTTTTTCGCGCGCGATGCGGCGGATCGATTGCCGCGCCTGCCGCGTCGCTTCGCCGGTGACGGCGCATGTATTGACGATCACGACATCCGACAGGCCCGCCGCTTCCGCGTGGCGCTGCATCGTCTCGGATTCGACGATGTTGAGGCGGCAACCGAAGGTGACGACCTCGACGGTCATCAGGCCGCGATCCCGGCGAACAGCGTTGGCGCAAATTGCCCTTCGTGTTCGAGTTCGGTCGGGCCCGTCATCAACACGTGACCGTCACTCTCGCGCCATTCGATCACGAGATCGCCGCCCGGCAACGTGACGGTCGCCTTGCGGCCGGTCAGATCTTTGCGCGCGGCGGCGACGAGAACGGCGCACGCTGCGGAGCCGCAGGCGCGGGTCAACCCGGCGCCGCGCTCCCAGACGTGCAGAAGGATCCGCGCGGGATCGATGATCTGCGCCAGGGACACATTCGTTCGCTCGGGAAAACGCGGATCGCACTCGATTTGCGGCCCGATCGTCGAAAGATCGTAGGCGCCGGCATCCTTCACCCAGAACACCACATGCGGGTTGCCCATGCTGAGCGCCGACGGATCGTTCAGGCTCGGCATGCCTGCGACGTCCAAGCGGAACGGGATGGTGCGGGTGTCGGGAACCTCGTCCCGCAGCGGGATTTCGCTCCAGGCGAATCGAGGTGGGCCCATATCCACCGTGAAAAATGTCTCGGAAACACGGCGTACCGGCAACAGGCCGGCCTTCGTTTCGAGGGTGAGATCGTCCCCCGACCGGCTCTTTGTTCGGCGCATGACGGGATCGTTCAGCATGGCGAAGGCGACACAGCGCGTGCCGTTGCCGCAGGCGCCCGATTGCGAGCCGTCCGTGTTGTAGATGCGCATGAAGGCGTCGGTGCCCGGCGTCCGCGGATCGTGCAGCACCATCAACTGGTCGAACGTCGACAGGGGATCCCCGGCAATGGCGCGCGCCTCCGCAGCACTGACGCGCAGGGACGTGTCGCGCAGATCGAGCACGGTGATCTCGTTGCCGAGACCGTTCATCTTCAGAAAGCGGGCATTCGCGAGACGAGTCATGGGCGTTATATGGCTCAATGCCGCGAAAAGTGCGAGTCGTCAGGGGGGCCTGTCGTCAGGAAGGATGGCGCGTCCCTAAAAGAAAAAAAGGCCGCTGTTTCCAGCGGCCCGAAGTTTAGGGAGGAAACGCCCAAGAAGGGCATACGACAGACGACGCCAATCGCCATGTCGCAATGCACAAATAGGCCCTGCTCAAACATGCGGCAAGCGCAAAAGGACAGCATCGCTGCCCAATTTTTCGGCAACGATGTTTCGTGGCTCTTTGAGGGGAGGCGACGATAGGAGACCTCGCGGGCGTTTCGGAGACCTTCTATGGTGGACTCTGTCACACTCATTGATTCGCCAGGTCGACTTCCATGCGGCACCTTTCCGGCCTTCTCTGCCTTGCTCTCGCATTCGGCCCCGCCGTCAGCTTCGCGCAAACTCCGCCCCCCGTGGTGAGTTCGCCGGTGGCAGCTCCGGCCGCCGCGCCCGCGACGCCGGCACCCGTCGAGGCGCAAGCTGCGTCGCCTAATTCTTCCTCAACGACCGCTCCCACACCTGCGCCAAACCCAGTGCCAAACCCAGTGCCAGCTGCCCAGGCAACACCTCCAGCGCAGCCTGTTGCGCCAGCGCCGACCCCTGTTGCGCCGGCCGAGCCGGCTCAGGCAGCGCCTGTCTCGCCCACCCAACCGCCCATCCAACCGCCCATCCAACCGCCTGCCCAAGCTCCGTCGCCTACCGCAGACGCATCGCGTTCCACGCTGGCGCCTGGTCTCGCCGATCCGACCGATGTGCAGGAGGTCGAACTCAGCGCCAAACCAGCGGCTATTCTCTCCGGAACGAGCACCTGGGACGACGCCTTCGAGACGCTGAAATCGACCTTCAAGACCATCGAGGACGAGCTGGCGAAGGCCGGGATGCGGCCGGCGGGACGGCCGGTGACGATCTTCGTCCACACGGACGACAACGGGTTCAAGTTCGATGCGATGATCCCGGTCTCCGAGGTGCCGAACGGCAAGACCGAGCTGACGCCGACGATCAAGTTCGGCAAGACGCCCGACGGCAAAGCCTACCGGTTCCTGCACAAGGAGGCCTACGAGGAGATCGACGGCACCTACGAGACCATCACCGCCTATCTCGACGCGAAGGACATCGTCGCCAAGGACGCGTTCATCGAGGAGTACGTGTCCGACCTCACCGACGCCAACGACGTCAATCTCACGGTCAACATCTACGTGCAGCCCAAAAACTAACGGTCGCCGAAGAACAAGCGATCGTCCCAAACCTCGCCGGGTCGCAGCGCCTGGAACCGCTCGTGCGGGACGCCGGCGTCCGCCAAGGCCTGCATCAAGGCGGTCGGAGGCGCCTCGATGGCCTCGTCGGTGAGCTGAAACGTACCCCAATGGTGGCCGAGCGCCTGCTCAGCGCCGAGGATCTGCATTGCGGCGACGGCCTCGGCGGGATTCATGTGCTGGGGCTGCATGAACCAGCGGGGCTCGTAGGCCCCAATGGGCAGCATCGCCACGCGGGGGGCGCCGAACCGTTCGCGTAGCTGCGCAAAAAGGGCGCCGTCGCGAAAGCCCGTATCACCCACGTGGTAGACAATTCCTCGCGGCGTGGTGAGCGCGTAGGCACACCAAAGCGCCATGCGCCGGTCCTTGAGGCCTCGTGCGGACCAATGGTTGCTCGGCTCGAAATGGGCGGTTACGCCCATACCCAGATCAACCACATCGCCCCAATCGCCGGTCTCGACCGGGATGTCCTTGTGGCGTGCCCGGATGATCGCGTCGTTGCCGAGGGGCGCGACGATACGCGGCCGGTCCCGCAGCCACAGGCGGGCGAGGGTCTTCAAATCGAGATGGTCGTAGTGGTTGTGGGTCACCAGCACCACGTCGATCGGCGGCAGATCGTCGAACGCGATCCCCGGCCGATTGACGCGCTTCGGACCGGCGAAGGCCAACGGACTCGCACGCTCCGCGAAGACGGGATCGATCAAGAGATTGAGCCCCGCCACCTGGATCAAGAACGAGGCGTGCCCAATCAACGCGACGCGCAGATGATCCACCCGTGCAGGGGGCTTATCCTGAAACGGGCTGGGGAATGACGCCGGCCAAATCTCGCGCCGACGCTCCTGCCGCCAGCGCCAGAGATCCTTCAGCGTCTTGTCGCCGGGATGCCCGGGCGAAAAGAACCGCACGCCGTCGAAATGATCCGAGGGTGGGCCCTGGTAATAGCGGTTATGTGGTTGGGAGTTGACGCGCCGGATCAAGAAAGTCCCACTCTATTTGCGCCGTAGGGCCACGACTGCCTCGGCTTGGGCGACAAAGACTTCGAGATCGTCATCCGGCAGAAGATCCGCAGCTGCCTTGATCCGATCCATCAGGCGTTTTCGTTTCGATGGCCGTGCCGACCCGCCTTCCTTCAGAAGCAAGTCTGGGGTCGTTTGTAGCGTCTCAGCAATGCGCACCAGTAGCGCCAAGCTGGGCTCGTTGCGCCCGTTGACGTAGTGCCCGTACCGGCGCTCCTCGAGGCCGAGGCGCCGCGCGACTTCGGCATGGGGCAGGCCCAGCTCCTCCGTGCGCTTTCTCAGATTGGCGACGAATGTATCCATCGGAACAAAATGTTCCTGACAGGGTCGTCTTCGCCACGTATGTTTAGTTCGTATTATAAGGAACTAATTATAGTGTATTTGACAGAAGACAATGCGGTGGCGATCGCCGCATTTGTCGGGATTCTGCCTGCTGCCATCGCGCTTGTCGTGTCCATTTGGGAGGGCTGCGTCCTCCCTCGGCTGATTCCCGAGGCCCGGATCCGTGAGGGAGCCGATGAATTCGTCGCCAAGTATGGTTTCGAGGCGTCGTGGTGGGCTTTTGTCGAAGAGGATGCGGCATGGAGAAGGTCGCAACCCCGCGAGCAAGGCTATTGGCGTAGGATCCGCCAGCGCCTTGAAAAGCAAGGCTTCTAGAGCGCCTAACCCCCTACGTTGTCGCCGGACAAGCCGGGTGATGACGCCATGCCACGGCCTTGCGTCTCGCCTTGCCTCTCGTTATGTACAGACTTATGCACACACAAGGAGCGCCCTCATGTCGCCAGTCACCTTCACCGACCTGCGCAACAACCTGGCGACGCACCTCGATCGGGTCGAAGCCGATCGCACCGAACTTGTCGTGACCCGACAGAACCACGAACCCGTCGTCATCGTG
This sequence comes from Microvirga sp. P4_G7, assembly GCF_056401005.1. Classification (NCBI taxonomy): domain Bacteria; kingdom Pseudomonadati; phylum Pseudomonadota; class Alphaproteobacteria; order Hyphomicrobiales; family Methylobacteriaceae; genus Microvirga; species Microvirga sp. P4_G7. The sequence continues at coordinate 6,861 of NZ_JBFUKD010000021.1, forward strand.
ACCCTGGCCGAATGGGAAGGAATGAAGGAGACGCTTCATCTGCTCGGCACACCCGCCAACGCCGAACATCTCCTGGCCTCGATCGATGAGTTGACGTCCAAAGGCGGAACCGAGAAGAAGCTGATCGAGCGGTGAGGATCACATTTTCGAGCCGCACTTGGGACGATTATCAGTTCTGGCTGCACGAGGATCGTGGAACGCTCGGACGGATCAATGAACTCATCAAGGACGCGCGACGCAATCCCTTCGGGGGGATAGGCAAGCCAGAGCCGTTGCGAGGTGAATTGTCGGGATGGTGGTCGCGTCGGATCACGCTGGAGCACCGATTGGTCTATCGCGTCACAGGCAACGGTGAAGGCCAAACGCTCGAAATCGCGGCCTGTCGATTCCATTATTCAAAGTGACGGGGACCCCATTCCCTCGCTTACGCTCGCTAAGGAATTCGATAGTCGTCACCCCCCTTTTCTTGACTCCGCAACCATTTCCCCTTAATCGACCTCCGTAAATCTGTAGAGCGAGCCCTTGAGCCGCCGACCAGCCCTGTGAGGCTGGAGGTCAACGTCCGACAGCGCGATGCGCCCTCGGGCGCTCTTGGTCTTTGGGTTTTGCTCGCCGAGAACGCGCAAGGAACGATGACGAACGAGACGTTGCGAATCGAGGATGCGGTCAACGAGACCTGCCCGTGGTCGGGAAAGCCGATCGCGGCGGACTCGCTCGCTCTTTATCGCGGTGCCGTCGTCGGCTTCTGCAATCCGGGCTGCCGCGACAAATTCGAGACGGCGATCCGTCATTTCGAGGATGCGCTGCAGGCGCGCCGGGCCGATTCAGCCCAGAACAGCGAGTGATCCATGTTCGACGGCCTTTCCGATAAACTCTCTTCCATTCTCAACGGCCTCACGCGTCGCGGCGCGCTGACGGAAGACGACGTCAACGCGGCCTTGCGCGAAGTCAGACGCGCGCTTCTCGAGGCGGATGTCGCCCTCGAAGTCGTGCGCTCCTTCACGGACAAGGTGCGCGCGCGCGCCGTTGGTGCGGAAGTCGTCAAATCGGTCTCGCCCGGCCAGCAAGTGGTGAAGATCGTCCACGACCAGCTCGTGGAGATGCTGGGCGCGGATGCGGAGGTCATCGATCTCAACGCCGCAGCGCCGGTCGCCATTCTGATGGTCGGTCTGCAGGGGTCGGGCAAGACSACGACYWCGGCCAAGATCGCCAAGCGTTTGACCGATCGCGACAAGCGCAGGGTGCTGCTCGCCTCCCTCGATACGCGCCGTCCGGCCGCGATGGAGCAATTGGCTGTGCTCGGCAAGCAGGTCGGCGTCGACACGCTGCCGATCGTCGCCGGCCAATCCGCCGTGCAGATCGCCAAGCGCGCCATGGAAGCAGCGCGCCTCGGCGGTTTCGACGTGGTGATGCTCGATACCGCCGGGCGTGTCACGGTCGATGAAGGGCTGATGCTCGAAGCGGCCGAAGTGAAGGCCGCGACCGATCCGCACGAAGTGCTGCTCGTCGCCGACGCGCTCACCGGTCAGGACGCGGTCAACACCGCGCGCGCCTTCGATGCGCGCCTCGGCGTCACCGGCATCGTGTTGACCCGGATGGACGGCGATGCCCGCGGCGGCGCTGCGTTGTCCATGCGCGCGGTCACCGGAAAGCCGATCAAGCTCATCGGTACCGGCGAAAAGGTCGATGCGCTCGAGGAGTTTCATCCCTCGCGCGTCGCCAACCGCATCCTSGGCATGGGCGACATCGTCTCSCTSGTCGARAAGGCSGCGGARAAYATCGATCACGAGAAGGCCCAGCGCATCGCCGAGAAGATGCGCAAGGGCAAGTTCGATCTCGAGGATCTGCGCGATCAATTGAGCCAGATGGAAAAGATCGGCGGTATCGGCGGCATGCTCGGCATGTTGCCCGGCATCGGCAAGATGAAGGCGCAGCTCGAAAACGCCAATCTCGACGACCGCGTGATCAAGCGTCAGCGGGCCATCATCGATTCGATGACCGCCAAGGAACGTCGCAATCCCGACCTGCTCAAGGCCTCGCGCAAGAAGCGCATCGCGGCGGGTTCCGGCACGAAGGTCGAGGACGTCAACAAGCTTCTGAAAATGCACCGCCAGATGGCCGATGTCATGAAGATGATGGGCGGCGGCAAGGGCAAGGGCATGGCCGGCGCGCTCGGCAAGATGTTCGGGCTCGGCGGCGGCATGGGCGGCGGTATGGGGGGAATGCCTCAGCCGACGCCGGAACAGATCGAACAGATGCAAAGGCAGATGGGTGGCGCAGGCGGCGGACTTCCGCCGATGCCGCCCGGCCTCGGCAAGGGCGGTCCGGGATTGCCGGGATTGCCTGGCCTGGGTGGCCCGAAGATTCCGGGTCTTCCAGGGCTCGGTGGCTTCCCCTTCGGAGGCAAGAAGAAATGACGATTTGAATGCCCGTCTTCCCGGGGCCGCGTGAGCGGAGCCCGAGGCCATAACCTCTGCTGTCCTCGAACGGGCACGGCCAGTGGTGATGGTTCCCGCCTTCGCGGGAATGACGGAATAGCCTTAAACGACGGACACAATCGAACAGGAGTTTCCCATGTCCCTCAAAATCCGCCTGACCCGTGGTGGCGCCAAGAAGCGTCCTTACTACCGCATCGTGATCGCCGATTCGCGCTCCCCGCGCGATGGCCGTTTCATCGAGAAGGTCGGCACTTATGACCCGATGAAGCCGAAGGACGACGCCGGCCGCATCACGCTCGACATCGAGAAGATCAAGGGCTGGCTCGCCAAGGGCGCGCAGCCGACCGATCGCGTCCTGCGCTTTCTCGACAATGCCGGCCTGTTGAAGCGCGCCCCGCGCAACAACCCGGAAAAGGCAGTTCCGGGCAAGAAGGCCCAGGAGCGCGCCGACGCGAAGGCCGCTGCGAGCGCTGCTCCGGCCTCCGAAGGCGAGGCGGCGTAAGGCGTCGTGACGAAGGAGCGTTTTGACGAGCGCTCCCCTGCCTCTCTCCCCCTCGCGGGGAGGGAGCGCAAAGTTGCGTCGGGCGAGGACCTCGTCCTCGTCGGCGAATTCGGCCGCGCCCACGGTCTCAAAGGCGAGGTGCGGCTGAAATCCCATACCGCCGATCCGCAGGCGATCGGCGAATACGGCCCGCTCATCACCGAGAGCGGGCGAACGCTTGTTCTCAAAAATCTGCGCCGCGCCCCTGGTCCGGCACCCGACATGCTGATCGGGCAGGTCGATGGCGTCACGTCGCGGGAAGCGGCGGAAGCCCTCAATCGCGTAAAGCTCCACGTCCCGCGGAACCGACTTTCGGCAGCCGAGGACGAAGACGAGTTTCTTCTCGCGGATCTCATAGGATCGACCGCCGTGAGCGAAGCCGGCGAGACGATCGGCACGGTCGTCGCCGTACCCAATTTCGGCGGCGGTGATCTGGTGGAAATTGYGCCCGCTCACAAAGGCCCGACCGCGCTCCTCGCCTTCACCAAGGCGTTCGTGCCGCACGTCGACATTGCGGCGAAGCGCATCGTCGTCGCGGCCCCAGATGATTTCTTCGAGCCGGCGAAACCGACGCCGGAGGATATCGCATCGGAGGATATCGCGTGACTTTCGACGCGACGATCCTGACGCTCTATCCGGATATGTTTCCCGGCCCGCTCGGCGTGTCGCTCTCGGGCGACGCGCTTTTGCGTGGGCTATGGTCCCTCTCCGCCAAGAACATCCGCGATCACGGCATCGGGCGTCACAAGAACGTCGACGACACGCCGGCGGGTGGTGGCGTCGGCATGGTGCTCCGGTGCGATGTGCTGTCCGCCGCGATCGATGCGGCCGTGCCGTCTGACGATCCCCGTCCCAAGCTCCTGATGTCGCCGCGGGGAAGGCCGCTCACGCAAGGCCGCGTCCGCGAACTGGCGGCCGGTCCCGGAATCGTCGTCGTCTGCGGCCGGTTCGAAGGCGTCGACGAGCGGGTCATCGCGGGCAGGGGTCTCGAAGAGGTCTCCATCGGGGATTATGTGCTCTCCGGCGGCGAGATCGCCGCCATGGTGCTCCTCGACGCGTGCGTGCGCCTTCTTCCCGGCGTGATGGGCAAGGAAGCCTCGGGAACCGAGGAGAGCTTCGAGAGCAACCGTCTCGAATACCCGCATTTCACGCGGCCGCGTGAATGGGAGGGCCGGGCGATCCCCGACGTCCTGCTCGGCGGCAACCATGCCGTGATCGAGAAGTGGCGGCGGGCCGAAGCGGAGCGTATCACGCGGGAGCGGCGGCCGGATCTGTTGGACGGGTAGCAATAGGGGTGCGTAGCGAGTCGTTCGACCGCGCTGCGATCCCCTCCACCCTCGACAACCCTTCGAAACTCTTGTATAGCCGCCCGCAATTCACAACAGGACGCCGAAATCCAGCGGGCTTCGAGATCGCTCGAGACCACGCAACGGCAGGAGTTTAAAATGAACATCATTCAGACGCTCGAAAAAGAGCAGATCGAACGCCTCGGCAAGACGATTCCCGATTTTCAGCCCGGTGACACGGTCATCGTGAACGTGAAGGTCAAGGAAGGCGAGCGCTCCCGCGTGCAGGCCTATGAAGGCGTGTGCATCGCCCGCTCGGGCGGCGGCATCCAGGAGAGCTTCACGGTTCGCAAGATTTCCTACGGCGAAGGCGTCGAGCGCGTATTCCCGGTCTATTCGCCGATGATCGACTCGATCAAGGTCGTCCGTCGCGGTGCGGTCCGCCGCGCCAAGCTTTATTACCTCCGCGACCGTCGTGGTAAGTCGGCTCGTATCGCCGAGCGCACCGACCGTCAGGACAAGCCTGTCGCCGCCGCCGAATAATCATTCGGCTCGCATCACCAGGATGTGACAAAGCGCGGTCTCGGCCGCGCTTTTTTGTTGTCTGGTCTCGCGTCGCTGCTGTCTTGGCGCAAGTTCATTGCGCGCAACAAAGCCGAGCCATGCGAAACTTTCAATCCGCTGCGCCCACGAGACACCTTTTCGCACGGGCGCAGTTTCGCTAAACACCTGCGAACACCATGTTCCGTTTATAGAACCGTTGGACGAGTTGAGATGGCCAAGCTCCGCACCCTGTACGACAAGATCTGGGACGACCACGTCGTCGATCAGCAGCCCGACGGGACGTGCCTTCTCTACATCGACCGCCATCTCGTCCACGAAGTGACGAGCCCGCAGGCGTTTGAAGGCCTGCGCCTGACCGGCCGCAAGGTGCGCCAGCCGCAGAAAACCCTCGCCGTCGTCGATCACAACGTGCCGACCACCGATCGCTCGCAGGGCATCGCGGATCCTGAATCCGCCACCCAGGTCGCGACCTTGGCCGAGAACGCTCGCGAATTCGGCGTCGAGTATTTCAACGAGCTCGATAGCCGCCAGGGCATCGTGCACGTGRTCGGCCCCGAGCAGGGCTTCACGCTGCCGGGCATGACCATCGTTTGCGGCGACAGCCATACCTCGACGCATGGCGCCTTCGGCTCGCTCGCTCATGGTATCGGAACGTCCGAAGTCGAGCACGTGCTCGCCACGCAGACGCTGATCCAGAAGAAAGCCAAGAATTTCCGCGTCACCGTCGACGGGCAATTGCCCCCGGGCGTGACCGCGAAGGACATCATTCTCTCCATCATCGGCGAAACCGGGACCGCCGGCGGCACCGGCCACGTGATGGAATATGCGGGCGATGCCATCCGCGCCTTGTCGATGGAAGGCCGCATGACGGTCTGCAACATGGCCATCGAAGGCGGCGCTCGCGCGGGCATGATCGCGCCCGACGAAAAGACCTACGCCTACCTGAAGGATCGCCCGAAATCGCCGAAGGGCGAGGCGTGGGACGCGGCCGTTCGCTATTGGGATACGCTACGCACCGACGAGGGCGCGCATTTCGACACCGAGATCAAGCTCGATGCCGCGCGCCTGCCACCGATCGTCACCTGGGGCACCTCGCCCGAAGACGTGATCTCGGTCGCCGGCGCCGTGCCGAATCCGGACGATATCCCGGAAGAGAACAAGCGCATCTCCAAGTGGCGCGCGCTCGACTACATGGGTCTGAAGCCCGGCACCAAAATCACCGACATCACCCTCGATCGCGTCTTCATCGGTTCGTGCACCAACGGCCGCATCGAGGATCTGCGCGCCGTCGCCAAGATCGTCGAAGGCAAGACCGTGCATGAGGCCGTCAACGCCATGATCGTGCCTGGCTCCGGCATCGTGAAGATGCAGGCGGAAGCCGAAGGTCTCGACAAGATCTTCAAGGCCGCCGGCTTCGATTGGCGCGAGCCCGGATGCTCCATGTGCCTCGCCATGAATGCCGACCGCCTGTCGCCGCAGGAGCGCTGCGCCTCCACTTCGAACCGCAACTTCGAGGGCCGCCAGGGCTTCAAGGGCCGCACGCATCTCGTCTCCCCAGCGATGGCGGCGGCGGCGGCGATCGCGGGACGGTTTGTGGATATACGCCAATGGGCTTGATGTGACGGAGACGCCGCAGGAAAGGGAATCCCGCGAGGCGCTGGAACGCGTCGCGCGCGATTCGGAAACGCTCGGCTCGTCGTCCATGTCGCGCGTCGGGCGGCGGCTGCAGGATCACTTCTCCGCCAAGGATGCCGTCGGCGACGCCGAGGGCGGCGGCACCGATCCGATTGAAGTGTGGGGCCGTCGCATCGGTCGCTCGCTGTCCGTCGTCGGCTTCGTCCTGCTGAGCCTCTGGCTCGCCTTTCAATTGGGCTTTCTCTGACATCCATGAACGACTGGTCGAAAAGTCTCGCTCCGACGCTGGACGACATGGAGGCGCTCGCGCATGCGGCGTTCTTGCGCCTGCCGGAGGAATTTCGCGCGCTCTGCGACGGCGTCGTCATTCGCGTCGAGGATTTTCCGGACGAAGAGACCGAACGCGAAATGCAATGCGAAAGTCCCTTCGACCTGTTGGGTTTGTTTCGCGGCATTGGTCTCGCTCAAGGGCAGGCGACATTGCAGACCGGACAATTCCCCAACATGGTCTGGCTCTACCGTCGGCCCATTCTCGATTACTGGGCCGAGCACGAGGAGACCCTCGGCGATCTCGTCACGCACGTGCTCGTCCATGAGATAGGCCACCATTTCGGCCTCTCCGACGACGACATGGAAGCGATCGAAGCGGCKACGAAGGACGAGGCCGCGTGAATTGGCGTATTCACGACCGCGGTCACCCGTCCGCACGATGAGGACGTGCTGCACCTACGGCGCTTTCGTCCCGGCTTTGAAACGCGATCCGAAAGCCTGCTCGAAATTCAAGTTGCCGAACACGAATTGGCCGCGCAATCCGTTGTCGAGTTGAGCGATGGCGGTGCCGGATAGGCGGTCGAACTGGATCGCCGCGACCACCTCGCCGCGGCGGCCATTCGAGCACGTGATCGGGATCACCATGCTCGCGCCGGCATTGAGCGCATTGTAAGAACCCTCGCAGCGGAACCGTCGGGGAACTTGCACCCACAAGGTGCCTTGGCCGTCGGCGCGCGTCGTGGCTTCGCCGGCCGCCGCCCATCCGTTCGACAATTGGCCCAGGATCGGGACACTGACCGTGCCCGAATGGCATCCGCCGATGAGCGCTCCAACGGCAATGGCCACACACAATCCGCGCACCGCGAAAGACCAGTTCATGAACACGTCCCATATCGATGTCGAAACACTATATCGATATAGTGAGTGGTCAAGCAACGCTCGAAACGGTCACCCGCGCAAATTGAGGCGTGAAACGCCTATTTCAGTGGCAGCATGAGGTATTGCGTCGGGTTGTCCGGACAGACGTTCCAGCCGCATTCGAGGAAGACGTTGGCGATGTTGGCGAGGGTGACCAGGATCACCAGCCAAACGGCCAGGCGCGCGAAGGCAGGAGGGAAACCGGGGCCGTCGTTGGTGTCGAACTGCCGGTCGAAGAGCATCACGAGAGTGATCAGGACGATGGCCGCGACGAAGCCCAGAAATGCCCACGTATAGTAATGATAGCCCAGGATCGCCGAGCCGTAGCCGGGATCGCCGGGCATGATGTGGAGAAGGATCTGGCGCATCGCGATGCCGGCGCCGGCGATGGCGGCGATCAGCGAAACCGCATAATGGCTCGGTCTGGGCCCGAAGCGGATGTTGAGGATCGGACCGATGGCAAGAGCCGCGAACGCCACCCGTTGCAGCAGGCAGAGCGGGCAGGGCAGTTCGTGGAGCAGGAACTGCGCCGCGAAGGCGGCGATCAGAAGCGCCGCGATGGCGTACAACCCGATTGCATTGAGCGTGACGGCCTGGCGAGGGGACAGCATCTGTGCGTCCTTAAAACGACAACGGAAGCACGTCGGTGGCGTGGTGCAGATAATCCGCCGCCATCAGCACCACCGTCACGCCGAAAAACACCAGCGCGATCTGTCGATGGCCAAACCAGGCGATGAGCATGGTCAGGAAGAGCAGGCAGAACAAGACGCCTTGATCCATGGGACACTCCGCTGCGGCAGCCGGGATCTAGCACATCTCGCCCTAGGAACGCATCCCTCCCGCGCGTAGAAAACAAAGCCGCGACGTCGATCGCTCTAGGCGCTGCGGCGCGGCTTTGCTAAGAGCAGGCGACGGACGGATCCGGAACCCTTCGGGATTTCGACGATCCGAGGGTTTCGACGATTCTGGGATTTGACGATCATGGACAAGTTCACTGTTCTCGAGAGCGTCGCGGCGCCGCTGAAGATCATCAATATCGATACCGATATGATCATTCCGAAGCAGTACCTGAAGACGATCAAGCGCACCGGGCTCGGCACCGGCCTCTTTTCCGAAATGCGCTATCTCGACGACGGTTCGCCGAATCCCGATTTCGTGCTCAATCAACCGGCCTACAAGGACGCCAAGATTTTGGTGGCGGGCGATAATTTCGGCTGCGGCTCGTCGCGTGAGCATGCACCGTGGGCCTTGCTCGATTTCGGTATCCGCTGCGTGATCTCCACGAGCTTCGCCGATATCTTTTACAACAACTGCTTCAAGAACGGCATTCTGCCGATCACCGTCAGCCCCGAGGATCTGGAAAAGCTGTTCGACGACGCAGATCGCGGCGCCAATGCGACGCTTACGGTCGACCTGGAAGCGCAGGAAATCCGTGGCCCCGACGGCGGCACGGTGCACTTCGACCTCGACCCGTTCCGCAAACACTGCCTCCTCAACGGCCTCGACGATATCGGCCTGACGATGGAAAAGGCTTCCTCGATCGACACCTTCGAAAAGAAGCTGGCCGACCGCGCCTGGGCCTGAACGGGCGCACTCAGCGGGATGTCATCACCGGCCCTTGTGCCGGTGACCCGGCCATGACAGGCGTGAGATAAGGCACCCTCCACGCCCCGGTTTCCTTATATTAACCAAAATGCCCGTACATTCCGGAGCATGATTCGTTTCATCGCTGCTCCCCTCATCATCGTCGGTGGCCTTGTGGCCGCGACGTCCGCGTCYGCTCAGGCGGATTTCCGCTYTTGCCTGTCGAACCTGCGCAGTCAGGCCGCGGCGAAGGGCATCTCCGGTCAGGCTTTCGACGCGGCGACACAGGGCATTGCGCCCGACATGCCGATCCTCGATCTGATGAACAATCAACCCGAGTTCAAGACGGCGATCTGGGACTATCTCGCCGCCCTCGTCGATGACGAGCGCGTGCAGGACGGCACAGCCGCCATGGGCCGCGCGGCCCAAGCACTCGCGGCGGCGGAAGCGCGGTACGGCGTCGACCGCTATGTCATCGCCGGCGTCTGGGGCGTCGAGTCCAATTTCGGCAAGGATATCGGCGGCCGCCCGCTGGTACAGTCCCTGTCGACGCTCGCCTGCTACGCCCCGCGCCGCCGGGAGTATTTTACCGGTGAGTTGATGGCGACGCTCAAGATCGTGCAGGACGGGGACATCGATCCCGCCAACCTGCGCGGCTCCTGGGCCGGCGCCTTCGGTCACACGCAGTTCATGCCGTCGACCTTCCAGCGACTCGCCGTCGACGGGGACGGCGACGGGCATCGCGATATCATGACGTCGGTGCCGGATGCTGTGGCCTCGACCGCGAACTTCCTCAAGAAAGCGGGATGGGTCAACGGCCTGCCGTGGGGTTATGAGGTGCGTCTGCCGGCTGGGTTCAGCGCCGGCCTCGCGGGACGAAAGTCGAAACGTCCGCTCGCGTCCTGGGCCGCCATGGGCGTTACCCGAATCGACGGACGTCCGCTTTCCGGCAACTATCCTGCCGCCGTCATCGTGCCGGCGGGTGTGGATGGCCCCGCGTTCATCGTCACGAAGAATTTCGATGCGGTCTATTCCTACAACGCCGCTGAATCCTACGGGCTCGCCATTGCGCTTCTGGGCGACCGGCTGAAAGGCCTGTCCGGGATTCGCGCTGCGTGGCCCACCGACGATCCGCCCTTGTCGCGCGCGCAGCGCCGCGAATTGCAGCGACTGCTCACCGCGCGCGGTTTCGATGTCGGCGAGCCGGACGGCAAGATCGGCCAGAAAACCCGCGACGCGATCAAGGAAGTCGAGCGCCAGATTGGGCTCGAACCGCGCGGCCGGCCGGGCGGCAAGGTGCTGCAAGCGCTCAAGGGTTGATTTGACCGCGCCGCTTCCTTTCTGACGCTTGCCAAAGCCACGCTATCGCGCCTAAACCCTCTCTCGTCCTGGCCGGGCCCGTCCGGGCCACCAACGTCTTTGCCACGCTTCGATGGCGTGGAACGACATCACGCTCCGGCCCTCCTGCCGGCATGACGGTTCACGCGAACGAGGTTTTTCCCCATGGCAACGCACAAGCTTCTCCTTCTTCCCGGCGACGGCATCGGTCCGGAGGTGATGAAAGAGGT
>NZ_JBFUKD010000022.1:0-17382 GCF_056401005.1 Microvirga sp. P4_G7
GATATGCGACGCGAAATGCGTCGTCGTGACGATCACCGGAACGCGCCCGGCGACATGATCGAGGATCGCGCGCATCAGGATGTCGCGTTCGGCGTCCGTCAGCACGAACTGCTCGGAAAAATTGGCGAGGATGCAGAGGCCGTGCGATCCCGCATCGATCATGAAATCGACGGCGCGGCGCTGGCCATCGAGATCGAGCCGGCCGTGCGCATCGAAGATCGTGGGAACGACCGGGAAAACGCCGCGATAAGGTCTCGCGGAAACAGGCGCATTGGTCATTGCAGTTCCTTCATGTGGTGGGCGTCGGCGACGCCGCCGTTCCGATTCAGCGCGTGAGATCACGCGTCAGTGGTTGTCTCGGGGGACAAGGGATTTTGTTTTTCCGACGAGGAAGTCGAAATCCGCGCCTCTGTCGGCCTGTAGCACGTGGTCGACGTAGAGCTTGGCGTAGCCGCGTTTCGCGTGAGGCGCCGGCGCACGCCACGCGGACAGGCGGCGTTGCAATTCGGCTTCGTCGACATGGAGATGCAGAACGCGTGCGGTGACATCGAGCGTGATCAAGTCGCCGTTCGCAACGATCGCGAGCGGACCGCCGGCCGCCGCTTCCGGCGCCACATGCAGAACGACCGTCCCATACGCGGTGCCCGACATGCGCGCATCCGAAATGCGCACCATGTCGCGCACGCCTTTCTTCAAAAGCTTTTGCGGGAGCGGCATGTTTCCGACTTCGGCCATACCCGGATAGCCTTTCGGCCCACAATGCTTGAGCACCATGATGCAGGTCTCGTCGATGTCGAGAGCATCGTCGTCGATGCGTTCGTGCAGGTCTTCGATGGTCTCGAAGACGACGGYGCGGCCCGTGTGCTTCATCAGCTCCGGGGAGGCCGCCGATGGTTTGATGACGGCGCCGTTGGGAGCGAGGTTTCCACGCAGGATCGCGATACCCGCCTCCGACTTGAAGGGTTCTTCGAAGCTGGTGATCACATCGCGGTTCCAGCAATCCGCATCCTTGACGTTCTGCCAGATCGGGCGGCCGTTGACGGTCAAAGCGTCCTTGTGGAGCAGGCCCTTTTCGCCCAGCGCCTTGAGGACGACGGGAAGGCCGCCGGCATAATAGAAATCCTCCATCAGGAATCGGCCGGAGGGCATCAGGTCGACAAGGCAATGGATGTCCCGTCCGAGGCGGTCGAAATCATCGAGGGTGAGATCGACCCCGATCCGGCCGGCAATCGCGAGGAGATGAACCACCGCGTTCGTCGACCCGCCGATCGCTGCGAGGGTCCGGATTGCGTTCTCGAAAGCCTGTCGCGTCAGGATCCTCGACAGCGTCAGATCCTCGCCGACCATTTCGACGATGCGCCGCCCCGACATCCGCGCCAGGTGGTTGCGCCTCGCGTCTGTCGCGGGGATCGCGGCGTTCTCGGGAAGGCTCGCGCCGAGGGCTTCCACCATCGAGGCCATGGACGAGGCGGTTCCCATCGTCATACACGAGCCGTGCGACCGATTCATGCCGCTCTCGGCCTCGTGGAATTCCTGAAGCGTAATTTCGCCCGCGCGCAATTGCTCGCTCATCGAAATGATGTTCGTGCCCGAGCCGATGGACTTGCCGCGATAGACCCCCCGCAACTGCGGTCCACCCGAGACGCCGATGGTCGGGAGATCGGCCGAGGCCGCGCCCATCATCAAGGCGGGCGTCGTCTTATCGCATCCCATGAGCAGGACGACGCCATCGAGCGGATGCGCCCGGATCGCTTCCTCCACATCCATCGCAGCGAGGTTGCGAAACAGCATCGCCGTCGGGCGCATGGTCACTTCGCCGAGGGAGGAGACCGGAAACTCGAGGGGAAATCCGCCGGCATCGAGCACGCCGTAACGCACGTGCTCGGCGAGCGTGCGAAAATGCGAATTGCAGGGGGTGAGCTCCGACCACGTATTGCAGATGCCGATGACCGGCCTACCTTCGAACTGGTCCTGCGGAAACCCGCTGTTTTTCAAGAACGACCGATAATAGAAGCCCATCTTGTCCTGGCGTCCGAACCAAGCTTGGCTGCGAAGGCTATGTTTCTTGCTGTCCGCCATCGTCCTCTACCCGATCAAGCTTTTGTGCCGTGGGACATCGAAACCCACGACTTTGGTTTAATGGATGTGCTATCCATTGCATATAATATTATAAATAAGACGGCTGTTAAGGCTGCGAAAGTCGAATGGGGACAACGAACGGGAGAAAACGCATGAGAGTACGTCACCTAATGACGACCCTTGGCATTGCCGCGCTGACGATGGCGTCCAGCTCGGCCTTTGCGCAAAAGAAAATGACGGTCGGCTTCTCGCAGGTCGGCTCCGAATCGGGCTGGCGTGCCGCCGAGACCAAGGTCTCCAAGAGCGAAGCCGAAAAGCGTGGCATCGATCTGCGCATTTCCGATGCGCAGCAGAAGCAGGAAAACCAGATCCGCGCCGTGCGGTCGTTCATCGCTCAGGGAGTCGATGCGATCTTCGTCGCTCCCGTCGTGGCCACCGGGTGGGATGCGGTGCTGAAGGAGGCGAAGACGGCCAAGATCCCGGTGGTTCTCCTCGATCGCGCCATCGATACCAAGGACGACACGCTCTATCTCACGGCGGTGACGTCCGACACCGTCCATGAAGGAAAGATGGCCGGCGACTGGCTCGCCAAGGAGACCGGCGGCAAGTGCAACATCGTCGAGCTGCAGGGAACGGTCGGATCAAGTCCGGCAATCAATCGTAAAAAGGGTTTCGATCAGGCTGTCGCCGCCAATCCGGGCATGAAGATCGTGCGCACCCAATCCGGTGACTTCACCCGCACCAAGGGCAAGGAAGTCATGGAAAGCTTCATCAAGGCCGAAGGCGGCGGCAAGAATATCTGCGCCGTCTATGCCCACAATGACGATATGGCGATCGGCGCCATTCAGGCGATCAAGGAAGCCGGCCTCAAGCCGGGCAAGGACATCAAGATCGTCTCCATCGACGGCGTTCCCGATATCTTCAAGGCGATGGCCGACGGCGAGGCGAACGCAACCGTCGAGTTGACGCCGAACATGGCCGGGCCCGGGTTCGACGCCCTGGTCGCGTTCAAGAAGGACGGAAAGCAACCGAAGAAATGGATCCAGACGGATTCCAAACTCTTCACGCCGGACACGGCGCAGGCCGAGTACGCGCGTCGCAAGGACCTCTATTGAGATCCCGCTGGGGGCAGCGTTCCGTTTCGGTCTGCTGCCTCCGTCATTGCACGAGCGCCTCCCTTCGCGGACTTCCCGGTCGGCAGAAGTGTCCAGGAGTGACATGGTAGAACTCACGGAAGCATTCAGGGAAGAAAGACCCCTTCTGGAGCTGAAAGCACTGACGAAGGGGTTTCCGGGAGTTCAGGCGCTCGATCGCGTCGATTTTGTGCTGGGCGCCGGTGAAATCCATGCCCTTCTCGGCGAAAATGGGGCGGGTAAATCGACGCTGATCAAGGTGCTGACCGGCGTCTTCAAGCGGGATGGCGGAACAATGCGCCTCGACGGACGGGAGATCACGCCGCGCGATCCCGCCGACGCGTTGTCGTTGGGTATCGGCACGGTCTACCAGGAGGTCAATCTCCTGCCGAACCTCACGGTGGCGGCCAACTTGTTCATCGGACGCCAGCCTCATCGCTTCGGCATCGTCCGATCAGGCGAAATGAATCGCAGGGCGCGGGACATTCTGGCGCGCTATGGACTCGACATCGACGTCACCGACCTTCTCGGCAACTTCTCCGTCGCCATCCAGCAGATCATCGCCATTGCCCGAGCGGTCGATCTCTCCGCCAAGATCCTCATTCTCGATGAGCCGACGGCGAGCCTCGATGCTGGGGAGGTACAGAAGCTGTTTGAGATTCTGCGCGCTCTGAAGGGCGAAGGTATCGGAATCCTTTTCGTCACGCATTTCCTCGACCAGGTCTATGCGATCTGCGACCGTATCACGGTGCTGCGCAACGGACGCCTCGTAGGCTCGCGCGACACGGCGCAATTGCCGCGGCTCGAACTCGTGTCGATGATGCTGGGACGCGAGCTCGCCGCGGAAGCCTTGCATCGCAAGACGCGACCCGCCGTCGACGGAAAGGCTGTCGTCAGCTTCTCCAACTACGGCAAGCATCGACTCATCGCGCCGTTCGATCTGTCTGTCCGCTCGGGAGAAGCCGTGGGACTGGCGGGGTTGCTCGGCTCCGGACGGTCCGAGACGGCAAAGTTGGTTTTCGGCATCGAACGCGCCGACAGCGGCCAGGCTTTCGTCGCCGGTCGACCGGTTCGCATCGGCTCGCCGCGCCATGCCGCTCATCTCGGTTTCGGTTTTTGTCCCGAGGATCGCAAGAGCGAGGGGATCGTGGCCGAACTCTCCGTTCGTGAGAACATCATCCTGGCCCTCCAGGCGCGGCGCGGCTGGTTGCAGCCGCTGCCGCGGAAACGGCAGGACGAAATCGCGGAGCGCTTCATCAAGCTCCTCGATATCAGGACGCCGGATGCGGAAAAGCCGATCGGATTCCTGTCTGGAGGCAATCAACAGAAGGCGCTTCTCGCGCGCTGGCTCGCGACCGAGCCGCGCTTTCTCATCCTCGACGAGCCGACGCGCGGCATCGATGTGGGCGCGCATGCGGAGATCATCCGTCTGATCGAGCGGTTGTGCGAAGAGGGTCTCGCGCTCCTTGTGATCTCATCCGAGCTCGAAGAGATCGCAGCCTACAGCGATCGCGTCGTCGTGCTGCGCGACCGCCGACATGTGAAGGAGTTGACGGGCGACGACATCAGCGCCGATGCCATCATGGCAACGATTGCGGGCCATTCATGAGCAACAGGCTTCAAGTCCGCCTGCAGGCTGCATCGCAGAAGGGGCTTCCCCAGCTCGCGGCGCTGCTCATCGTCCTCGTAGCGAACTGGCTCGTGTTTCGGGATTTTTTCGTCATTCGTCTGCAGGACGGGCGTCTCTTCGGCAGTCTCATCGATGTCTTGAATCGCGGTGCACCCGTGGCGTTGCTCGCCATGGGCATGACGCTCGTCATCGCGACGCGCGGCATCGATCTTTCGGTCGGAGCCGTCATGGCGATCGCAGGGGCGGCGGCGGCGACGCTCACCGCACAGGGATATCCCTTGCCGGTGGCGCTGGTGGTCGCATGCGGCATCGGATTGCTGTGCGGTCTTTGGAACGGCTTTCTCGTCGCCGTACTCGAGATCCAACCTTTCGTGGCAACGCTCATCCTGATGGTCGCCGGMCGTGGTTTCGCCCAGTTGATCACCGAGGGGCAGATCGTCACTTTCGTCAACGAGAGTTTCGCCGCCATCGGCAGCGGATCGTTTCTCATGCTCCCCATGCCGGTCGTCATCGCGATCGTCATGCTGGTGATCACGCACATCGTCGTGCGACGCACCGCTTTGGGATTGTTCATCGAGTCGATCGGAGCCAATGTACGCTCGAGCGCCTATGCCGGAATCGGCACCAAGGCCGTCATCATCGCCGTCTATATGTGGTGTGGTCTTTGCGCAGCGATCGCCGGTCTCATCGTCACCGCGGATATTCGCGGCGCTGACGCCAACAACGCGGGGCTTTGGCTCGAACTCGATGCGATCCTGGCCGTCGTCGTCGGCGGTACATCGCTGTTCGGCGGACGCTTCAATCTCGTCCTCTCCGTCATCGGCGCTCTCATCATCCAAGCGATGAACACGGGCATCCTTCTGAGCGGCTACAAGCCCGAATACAACCTCATCGTCAAAGCACTCGTCGTCCTCGCCGTTCTCCTCGCGCAATCGCCGACCATCGCCGGATTGCGCACGATCTTGGGACGCAGATCATGATCCGACGACATCTCCCGGTTCTGGTGACGGTCGCGGTGTTCCTGATCGGCTATGGTCTRTGTCTGGCGCAGTTTCCGAGCTTCGCATCCACGCTCGTGATCGCCAATCTCTTGACGGACAACGCCTTCCTCGGAATCGCTGCGGTCGGGATGACCTTCGTCATCCTGTCCGGGGGGATCGACTTATCGGTCGGGTCCGTCATCGCCTTTACCGGCGTGTTCCTGGCGGTCGCCATCGAGCATCACGACGTCGACCCCTATCTCGCCTTTGTTCTCATTCTCGGAATCGCTGCGCTGTTCGGCGCGGCGATGGGGGCGATCATCCACTTCTTTGCGATTCCCGCATTCATCGTCACGTTGGCCGGCATGTTCCTCGCGCGCGGCATGTGCTTCGTCCTGACGACGGATTCCATACCGATCAACGCGCCGGCCTACGGGTTCATTTCGGACATCGCATTCACTCTGCCCGATGGAGGCCGGTTGAGCTTCATCGCCGTGCTGATGCTCGCCACCGTCGCGGCAGGTATTCTTCTGGCGCACTTCACGCGGTTCGGCGCCAACGTCTATGCRCTCGGCGGGGATCGCACATCGGCGGGGCTGATGGGAATCCCGGTCGGACGGACGACCGTCAAGATCTACATGCTGTCGAGCGTTCTGGCGGCCTTGGCCGGCATCGTGTTCTCGTTCTACACGTCGGCAGGATATTCCCTTGCGGCCACCGGCGTCGAACTCGATACGATCGCGGCGGTCGTCATCGGCGGGACGCTCTTGACCGGCGGCTACGGCACGATCTTCGGGACGCTCGTCGGCGTCCTCATCCAGGGCTTGATCCAGACTTATATCACTTTCGACGGCACGCTGAGTTCCTGGTGGACGAAAATTGCTATAGGAGCGCTGTTGTTCGCCTTCATCGCGCTCCAACGCGGCTTGACGGCAGTATCGGCACGTTCACATTGAGATCGAAGAGCGGGATGATGGCCCCATTGGCTGACTTCAACATTGCCTCCAGGGCGCGATCGGCTCACGATCTGGTCGCGCACGGCATAGGCCGAAGCATCATGGAAGGCCGCTTCGCCATCGGCAGCACGCTTCCAGGCGACGCGGAACTGATGGAGCGCTTCGGCGTCTCGCGAACGGCTCTGCGCGAAGCCATGAAAACGCTCGCCGCAAAGGGGCTCATCGAATCGAAGACCAAGGTCGGCACACGCGTGCTCGGTCGAAACAATTGGAACATGTTCGATTCGGATATCATCGCGTGGCATCTCGAACTCGGGGTCGATACCCAATTTCTGGGCTGGCTGTTCGAGATCAGACAGACTCTCGAGCCTCTTGCTTGTGCAACGGCCGCGTTGAGGCGGAATGACGGGCAGCTCAGCCGGATGAAGCAGGGCCTGATGGCGATGTACGAATGCCAGACCAACCGCAGCGGCTTCACCAAGGCCGATCTCGCCTTCCATCAGGCGATTCTGGAAGCATCGTGCAATCCGTTTCTGCAATCGATCGGGTCGCTCATCGCGGCCGCGCTCGCGACCTCGTTCAACATCAGCTCGCCCGTTTCCAGCAACAAGCGGTTCGCAATCGTGATGAAACAGCATCAGGCCGTTTTCGATGCCATCGCCGCACAGGATGCGTCGGCTGCGAGCGCTGCGATGTCCGAGTTGATTCTGGAAGCCGCCGAGCGGGTGCAGATCAAGAATACCCGCAATCCCGTCTCGACGATCCAGATCCAGGCCTTCACCAAGACCTAGCGTTCCCACGCGAACGAGGCAGCTCGGCGAGGGACCGTTTCTGCCGTGCTCCTGGTGGTCAACACAGGGAAACGACGGTTAACATCATCCGCAAATAATAGTATTATAGTATTATGCGATCGGCCGATGGAACGCCTTTGCGGTCGCGGAATGCTCTAATAGGATCCGATAGTTCCTCAGGAGAAAGCCCAAGTCCCCGCGCACGTCCTTTGTCGTCTCCGCGGGTAGATGTGCCGTTCGTAACCTTAATCAACGTCGATAAACGCCAGAGATTGCCCGGCGGTCCGAAATTCCGCCGCGGCCGGAAGAGGGAGAAACGACCTTGAAGACAATAGGAAAAATTTTTGCCGTGCTGGCCTTCGGTGCCCTCGGCTTAAGCCAGGCGGTGTACGCTCAGGACAAGGGATTGGTGGGCGTATCGATGCCGACCAAATCGTCCGCGCGCTGGATCGCCGATGGCGACAACATGGTCAAATCGCTGAAGGAAAAAGGCTACACGGTCGATCTGCAATATGCGGAGGACGACATTCCGAACCAGCTCGCCCAGGTCGAGAACATGATGACCAAGGGCGTCAAAGTTCTCGTCATCGCGGCTATCGACGGAACGACCTTGTCAGCGGCTCTTCAGCAGGCGGCCGACRAGGGCATCAAGGTCATCGCGTATGATCGACTGATCCGCAATTCGAAGAACGTCGACTATTACGCGACGTTCGACAATTTCCAGGTCGGCGTTCTGCAGGCGAGCTATATCGAGAAGGCGCTCGGCCTCAAGGAGGGCAAGGGGCCGTTCAACATCGAGCTCTTCGGCGGCTCGCCGGACGACAACAACGCCTTCTTCTTCTACAACGGCGCCATGTCGGTTCTGGACCCCTACATTCGAAGCGGCAAACTGGTGGTGGGCAGCGGCCAGACGGGGATGGACAAGGTGTCGACCTTGCGTTGGGACGGAGCCGTCGCACAGGCACGCATGGATAATCTCCTGAGCGCCTACTATGCCGACAAGCGCGTCGACGCCGTGCTGTCACCGTACGATGGTTTGAGCATCGGCATTCTGTCGTCGCTGAAGGGCGTCGGCTACGGGACGCCCAAGCTGCCGATGCCGATCGTCACGGGTCAGGATGCCGAAGTCCCCTCGATCAAGTCGATCCTCGCCAAGGAACAAACATCGACGGTCTTCAAGGACACACGGCAGCTCGCCAAGGTCGTCGCAGGCATGGTCGACGCGCAGCTCTCCGGCAAGCCGGTCGAAGTCAACGATACCAAGACCTACGAGAACGGCGTCAAGACGGTGCCGTCCTATCTGCTGAAGCCTGTGAGCGTCGACGCATCCAATTGGAAGGACGTTCTGATCGGCAGCGGCTATTACACCGAGAACCAGATCAAATAGGCTTTCACAAATACGGCCCCGCCAAACACCGGCGGGGCCCTCGATCCGTGTTCGATTGCGTGAGCGATCCGAGGCCTTGCGATGAAGCCGATTCTCGAAATGAAGGGGATCACGAAGTCGTTCCCTGGTGTCTATGCTCTCAACGACGTCAACCTCACCGTTCAGGCCGGAGAGATCCACGCGGTCGTCGGTGAGAATGGTGCCGGCAAATCGACGCTGATGAAGGTGCTCAGCGGGGTGTATCCGCATGGATCGTACACCGGCGAGATCCATTTTGCGGGTGAGGAGCGGCGCTTCAGGCGCATCGCGGAAAGCGAGAAGATCGGTATCATCATCATCCATCAGGAGCTCGCGTTGGTTCCGCTCCTGTCGATCGCCGAGAACATTTTTCTCGGCAACGAACAAGCGGAATACGGCGTCATCGATTGGTCGGCGACCTCCTCACGCACGAAGGATTTGCTCGAAAAGGTCGGTCTCAAGGAAACACCGGAAACGCTCATCACCAATCTTGGTGTCGGCAAGCAACAGCTCGTCGAGATCGCCAAGGCTCTGTCGAAAGAAGTCAGGTTGCTGATACTCGACGAGCCGACGGCAAGCCTGAACGAGAGCGACAGCGACGCGCTTCTCGCGCTCTTACTGCAATTCAAGGCGCGCGGCATCACGTCCATCCTGATCTCGCACAAACTGAATGAAATCGCCAAGGTTGCCGATTCGATCACGGTGCTTCGTGATGGCAGTACCGTCGAAACAATGGATTGCCGAAGGGATGAGATCAGCGAGGATCGCGTCATCCGAGCAATGGTCGGCCGTGCGATGGCGGATCGATATCCAAAACGCGAGGCGCATATCGGCGAGGTGCTGTTCGAGGTCGAGAACTGGTCGGCCTATCACCCGCTTCATGCCGGGATCCAGGTGATCAAGAACGCCAGCCTTCACATCAGGCGTGGGGAGATTGTCGGCATCGCCGGATTGATGGGCGCCGGACGCACGGAGTTCGCCATGAGCCTCTTCGGCAGAACGTATGGCCGCAACATCTCGGGAAAGGTCCGCTTGCGCGGAGCCGAGATCGACACCAGTACGGTCGAAAAGGCTGTCGCGAACGGAATGACCTACGTCACGGAAGACCGCAAGACATACGGTCTCATCCTGGACCAGGACATCAGAAAGAACGTCAGTCTTGCGCACTTGAAGGGTGTGTCGAGACAAGGGGTGATCGACGAGATGCGAGAGCTCGCCGTCGCCAATGAGTATCGCAGGAAGCTGAACATCAGATGTCCAAACGTCTTCCAGGAAACGATCAACCTTTCCGGCGGCAATCAGCAGAAGGTGGTGCTGAGCAAATGGCTGTTCGCCGATCCTGAGGTTCTCATACTCGATGAGCCGACAAGGGGGATTGATGTCGGGGCCAAATACGAGATTTACTCCATCGTCAACGATCTGGCGGCAGCCGGAAAAGGCGTCCTGCTGATATCGTCGGAAATGCCCGAGCTTCTGGGCATGTGCGACCGGATCTACGTGATGAACGAGGGCGCGTTCGTTGCCGAGTTTGCGGCGGCGGAAGCGTCTCAGGAAAAGATCATGCGGGCGATCATGAAGGCGGGGAAACGTTGAAATGGATGCGGGAATTACAGCCGAGGTTCGCAACGCCAGACGAACGTCATATGTCAGGTTCTTGAAGGAAAACTTCCGCGACTACGGCATGCTTCTGTCGCTGCTCGTCATCATGATGTTTTTCCAGGTCGTGACCGGCGGCACCCTCCTCAAACCGCTCAATCTGACGAACCTGATTTTGCAGAACAGCTATATCGTCATCATGGCGCTGGGCATGCTGCTGGTTATCGTCGCTGGACACATCGATCTCTCCGTCGGCTCAGTCGTGGGCTTCGTGGGCGCTCTGGCCGCCGTGATGATGGTCCAATTCCACGTCCATTTCATTCCGACCACCATCGTCTGCCTCGTCGCAGGCGCGGCGATCGGGGCCTCTCAGGGCTATTTCGTCGCCTTCTTCAAAATACCGTCCTTCATCGTCACGTTGGCCGGCATGCTGGTGTTCAAAGGTCTGACGCTGGCGCTTCTCGKCGGGCAATCAGTTGGGCCATTTCCTCCCGAGTTTCAGAAGCTCAGCTCGGGATTCATTCCGGATTTCTTCGACGGACAGAGTCTGCGCATCACATCGTTGCTGATTGGTGTCGCGATGGCATGCGCTCTAATCTATTTTAGCGCGAGAAATCGCGCCCAACAGCAAGCCCATGCGGTCGAAACGGCGCCGTTTGGCCTCTTCGTGGTCAAGAATGCCATCCTATTCGCCATCATCGTATCGCTCAGCTACCTGCTCGCCACGTACAAAGGGTTGCCGAATGTTCTCGTGATCATGGGGATCCTCATCGCGCTCTATGCCTTCGTGACCAATCGCACGACGATCGGTCGGCGGATCTATGCGCTTGGCGGCAACGAAAAGGCGGCCAAGCTTTCCGGCATCAGGACCGAACGCCTGACCTTCCTGACGTTTGTGAACATGGGCGTCCTTGCCGCCTTGGCCGGGTTGATCTTCGCCGCCCGGTTGAACACCGCGACGCCGAAGKCAGGGTTGTCGTTCGAGCTGGATGTGATCGCGGCCTGTTTCATCGGCGGCGCGTCGGCCTCGGGCGGTGTCGGCAAGGTCATGGGCGCGGTGATCGGCGCCTTCGTGATGGGCGTGATGAACAATGGCATGTCGATCCTCGGCATCGGCATCGACTATCAGCAGGTCATCAAGGGTCTCGTGCTCCTCGCCGCGGTCTTTCTCGACGTGTACAACCGTCGCAAGTAACGGCAAGTTGGCAGGGAGTGGAGAGCGGCCGGGCTGGCTTTCGCCATGCGGGCCGTGCGCCGAATCGGGCAGCTACATCCGAGCCGTCAAAATCTTCAATCCCGCCGCGCCGAAAGCGAGTGCGAAAGCGCCCTCGAACCAACGCCGCAATCGCGCATAACCCTTCGCAATCTTGGCATTGGAGAACATCAAGGCGTAGACGTGGAATATGATGAAGCTTTGCGTGGCGACGGCGGCAATGACGGTCAACAGCCCCAACGGGGGCGTCCCTGCCGGAACCCCTACCGCGTAGAGGGAGCCSAGGAAAAGGATCGCCTTCGGGTTCGTCAGGTGAAGGGCAAGACCCTTCGAATAAGCGCGCTTGAGAGATGTCGCCGGTTGAACTTGGCGCGTCTTTGCGTTCGGCGCGAGAGCCGATTTCGCCGATTTGAAGGCGAGGAACAGGAGATAGGCCGCTCCAAAATACCTCAGCGCCTCGAACGCCCACACATTCGCGAGCATGAGAGCGCCGAGACCGAGGGAGGCGGCGACGGACCAGATCAACGATCCGGTCGTAATTCCAGACGCGAGTGCCAGCCCGAACTTGCGCCCTTGCTGCATAGATGTGCCGGCAATGGCGAGAGTCGCGGGGCCCGGACTCGCTGCGGCAACGAAGGCGGCAGAGAGAATGATCGGAAGATTGATCGTGTCGACCACTTGCGTGACTTTCGGAACATCGTTGCGCGCCAATAGGCGCGATCACCCCGTTGAAGTCAACAATGCAGCCAGGCAAACTGCGCTGCCCGCTTGCGCCGCGAAGCCGGTGGGCGCAATATGTCGCACGCGGGGGCGAACGTTCACCAACAATCGGGCGGACGAGCCATGAACGACCTCAGCCTTACCAATCTGCAATCCGGACAGACAGCCATCAGCGCCGCAGCGATCACGGCCCTGGCTCAACAGTTGCGCGGCGATGTCATTGACGACAGCCATGCTTCCTATGACGACGCGCGCGCCATCTGGAACGGGATGATCGATCGAAAGCCCGCCTTAATCGTGCGATGCGCCGATGCATCCGATGTCGTCAACGCGGTGCGCTTCGCGCGCGACAACAACCTCCTCGTCGCGGTGCGCGGTGGCGGACACAACATTGCCGGCAATGCCGTCTGCGAAGGCGGGTTGATGATCGACCTCTCAGCCAYGAAATCGGTCCGCGTCGATGCCGCAGCGAAGCGTGCAACGGTCGGGCCGGGGGCGACGTTGGCCGATGTCGACAAGGAAACCCAAGCGTTCGGGCTGGCGCTGCCCACCGGCATCAATTCCACCACGGGGATCGCCGGGCTCACGCTCGGCGGCGGGTTCGGTTGGATCACACGCAAGCTGGGCCTGACCATCGACAGCCTGGTGTCCGCGGATGTCGTGACAGCGAATGGGGAACTGGTGCGGGCGAGCGCTAGCGAGCAGCCGGACCTGTTCTGGGCGCTTCGCGGCGGCGGCGGGAATTTCGGCGTCGTCACGTCGTTCGAATTCGCGCTTCACGAGCTCGGCCCCCAGGTCATCGCGGGGCTGGTCGTGCATCCGTTCGCCGATGCGCGAGAGGTTCTGTCGCAATATCGCAAGGCGCTCGAGAAGGCGCCGGACGAACTCACATGCTGGGCGGTGATGCGGAAAGCGCCGCCGTTGCCGTTCCTTCCGGCCGAATGGCACGGCAAGGAAGTGATCGTTCTCGCCATGTGCTATTGCGGCGACGCCGATGCCGGCGAAAAGGCGACGGCGGAACTGCGCGCCATCGGCAAGCCGATCGCCGATGTTGTCGGTCCCAATCCATTCGCGGGCTGGCAACAGGCCTTCGATCCGCTGTTGACGCCAGGCGCGCGCAATTACTGGAAGAGCCTCGACTTCATCGACCTCAACGACGCGACGATCGGCATTCTCACCGATGCGATCCGCGCAATACCGGGACCCGAATGCGAGATCTTCGTGGCGCATGTGGGCGGTGCGGCCGGCCGAGTCGCAGCGGATGCAACCGCTTTCCCGCAGCGAAACTCGCATTTCGTCATGAACGTGCACGCACGTTGGCGTGAGCCGGAGATGGATCGGGCCTGTATCGATTGGGCGCGTGGCATCTTCAATGCCGCGAAACCGTTCGCCGTCGGCACGGCCTATGTCAACTTCATGCCGGACGACGAGCGCGACCGCGTCGAAGAGGCCTATGGCGGAAACTTCCGGCGGCTTTGCGACGTGAAGCGGCGTTACGATCCCCAGAACTTGTTCCGGATGAACCAGAACGTCAAACCGACACCTGCCGCTTGATACGCTTCACGCTTGAAGCACTTGCCGCTTGATCTGGCGCATCACGGCCGCGCGACCGACTTGTCGCGTCGCGCGGCTTTGGCGGCTTTTCAGATCACGTAGAAATCTCAGATCACGAAGAAATCCTTGTAGGTCATCTTGAGCTTTTTCGAGAGCGTTGCAATCTGCACGGCGGCTCGCCCTCCGATGCCGTCGGCATCGTAGTACAGCGCGCCCTTCTTGTTGTCGTATATGATCCGATCACTCGCATCATGCGCGGCGGACCCGACGTGGAATGCGCTCTTCGAGAGCTGGACGGGTTTGGCCTCGGTGCCCCGCGCGCTCAGTTTCGTGAAGTACTTGTTGTCGAGCCAGATAGTGTCGTCTTTGACGCTGAAATCCTTGATCGAATCGACATTCGTGCGACCGAGCTTGGTGTTGAAGACGAACGTGTCACGTCCCCCGTTCCCATAGAGCGTATCGATGCCCAGGCCGCCCCACAATTGATCGTTTCCACCCAGGCCCTTCAGGGTGTTTTTGCCGGAATGGCCGTTGATCCGGTTGGCCGAATCCGATCCGACGAGCGTGTAGCTGACGCTTGAGGAAAGAGCGGCAAGCGTCAGCGTTTCCACCTCCGCATCGGTGCGAAGCGAATGAGAGGCGAGGGCGATCACCGTGTCGACGCCGCCGCCGGACGTCTCGATCACCGTGTCATCGGCTTGAACCCAATAGGTGTCATCGCCGGATTGACCGGAGAGCGTATCCGCGCCTCCCGCGCCATCGATACGATTGGCCCCAGCATTTCCGGTGATTGCGTTTGCCGCCGCATTGCCGATAAGCGCCATGTTCGCTGAACCCGTCGCGACGAGAGCTTCGAACGCGTCGCCGAGGGTGTAGTCCAAGCTCGTCTGAATGGTGTCGAAACCACCGCCGGCCAGCTCGACCACAATATCACCGCCGTCGAACAGGTACGTGTCATCGCCCATGCCACCCACGAGCTGATCGGTGCCGAGACCACCGTCGAGGCGATCATCGCCGGCGCCGCCGAGAAGCGTATTGACAGCGTCGTCGCCGATCAGGACGTCGCCAAAATCCGAGCCGATGACACCCTCGATGAACTCGAACTTATCTCCCGCGCCCTCGTCCGTGGCGGCAAACGGCGTGTGGACGAATCCGGGCAGCTGGATGACGTTTCTGAGATCCACCGTGACGCCGGCTTGCGCGTGGGCATAATTCGCGTAGTCGATCCCTTCGCCTCCCAAAAGGAGGTCCGCGCCAACGCCGCCTTCGAGGGTATCGGAACCGCCGAAGCCGCTGAGCTGGTCGTCGCCTCCTCCACCGATCAAGATGTTGTCGTTGATGCCGCCCCAGAGATGATCTTCGAAAGCTGATCCGATCAGCCCTTCGATCGAGATCCAGACGTCGCCAAGTGCGTCGTTGTCGTTGAGATCCGGTCCGAGGCTTCCGCCTTCTCCTTTATTCAACCTTGCAAAAACGCCGGCCGGCGCGTCCTCATAGGATGCGTAGTCGAAACCCTCGCCGCCGTTGAGCGTGTCGCCGCCGTCGCGGCCGACGAGGATGTCCGCGCCGTCGCCCCCGTTCAGCTCATTGACGTCGTCCGTGCCGTAGAGGACGTCGTCCCAGGGCGTTCCCGTGATGTTTTCGACCTCGAGATAGTGGTCGCCCGCGGCATCGCCCTTGTTCTGCGATTGATCGACGAGATCGACCGTGACGCCGACTCCCGTGACGGATCGTGCGTAGTCGACATAATCGGCACCACGACCGCCATCGATCGTGTCTTGCCCTGCTCCTGCGTAAAGGACGTCGTTGCCGTCTCCGCCGACGAGCCGATCGTTGCCGGCGCCGCCGTCGAGCCGATCGATAAAGGCGGTGCCGACGTAATGGTCGTTTCCGGCGGTGCCGTTCAGAGTCACACCCGCAATGCGTGCATCGAAGATCTGTGCGCTGATCTTGCCGTTGGTGGTCGTCGTTCCATCGGTCCAGCCCACGACGAACCGCCCGTCGGCCAGTGTCATGATGGTGGGCTGAAGCTGTTGGCCTGTGCTCACGTCATGAACGAGCACGTCGTTGCTTTGGCGTTCGCCCGCGCCGTTGAAGGTGACGACACGAACGTCGTAATTCAGCTCAGTCGGCGATGGGCTTTGACTCTGATCTTCAAAAACCACCGCAAAGCCGCCGTCCGCAAGCGCCGATACGACCGGCTTCATCTGGCGCAAGACGGTCGTTGAATTCACGACCAATTCGCCTCCCACCTTGTCGCCATTGGCAGCAAGAATCTGGGCGCGGACGCCAGTCTCGCCAAACTCGGGAGAATTCCACACGACGACGAAACGCCCGTCACTGAGGGCGGTTACCGAAGGGTCATATTTGTGACCTTCCGATGTGGGGACTAGAATTTCGGCATGCGCCACCGTTCCATCCGGCTTCAGGATTCGAGCTCGTATGGTCAAGCCGCCCGGCGTGCCCGCGTCGATGTAGGCGGCGACGACGTTACCGTCGCGCAGCGAGGCCGCGCTCGGGAAATTTTGGCTGCTGGCCGTTGTACCGTTGACGACGAACTCGCCGGTTTTTGGATTTCCTGCTGCATCGAAGCTACGTCCGATGACCGAGTAACCGTCGCCATCCCCCGTGCTCCTTGAATAGACGGCCATGAAGCCACCTTCGTCGAGAGGGACTGCGACGATCACATCTTGGAACGGCGATACGATATCCGAAACGTTAAACGCGCTTTTGCGCAGCTGGCCGTTGGCCGCGAAAATAGCCGCCTTGAGCCCGCCATCCATGATGTTTTCGCCCCAGGTCACAACATAACTGCCGTCTTTCATGACGGCGATGTCCGGACCCATGACATTGGGAGATTGACTCCCGGGGATGCTGATCGCTCCCGACCTAGCAGTGCCATCGGCGTTGAAGATCTTCGTGAAGAGTGTGTTGGTGCCCGTGCCGACCCACACAGTCATGAAGCCGCCATCCTCCAGCGGGGCCATACTCACATTCCGCATGCCATTGAGGTGGGCTGGTTCGAAGGCGAATGGGTCTCCCCAACGGGTCGGCGCGGACATGGCGTGAAACCTTCTGTCGATGCCAGCCTCCCGTGAGGCGGCCGTGAAATCGATGGAAGGAAACATCATAAAAGGCGGTTGACGGTGCGGCACTGGCCGAACGGATGGGCTTGTGCGCGTCATTCGCTACACGAATGCGCCATATCCCGTCATTTCAGCCCTCGGGTTCGCGCACACGAATAGGCGCGACGGAATCTGAGAGAGCAGCCGGTTGCGCAGGTAGACCGGCGAGACCGACATCGGGTGGAGCGGCGCCGTTCGAC
>NZ_JBFUKD010000023.1:0-17357 GCF_056401005.1 Microvirga sp. P4_G7
TCGCACCCCAGCGCGCTCTCGATCCGCATGTGGAGGTGATCGCCGAGGGCGAAGGTCCCGAGCCGATGGGGCGAAAGAATCCCGGCGTGGTGTACGGTCTCGCCAACATTCTCGACAACGCGGCCGACTTCGCTCACGAAAAGGTGACCGTGGTCGCGCGCTGGTCCCCGGACGACGTGTCGATCGAAATCCGCGACGACGGCCCCGGCTACGCCCCTGAAGTTCTGCTGCGACTCGGCGAACCGTACGTAACCACGCGCAGCGCCGCGAAACGCACGGAAACCGATGAGGATGTCGCGTCCGGATTGGGGTTGGGCCTGTTCATCGCCAAGACATTGCTCGAACGATCCGGCGCGCACATCGCGTTCGTGAATGCGAGCCCTCCGGGAAAAGGAGCGATCGCGCGGATCGTTTGGCCGCGTCGCACGTTTGAAAGAGGTGCGGCAATATTGCCGCAGGGGTCCGGAGAGCGGAACCTAACGGAAGAGGGGAAGCATTCCTATATCGGGCTGTGAGCTGTTCGCTCACCTCATTTTGGGAGTCTCGGGATGCAGGGAGATGTTCTGATGGCCGAAACGCCGGTGGCGTTCGAGGATCGGGCCGACAAGAGCCTCTTGATCGTCGACGACGACCGCCCCTTCTCGACGCGTCTGGCGCGCGCCATGGAGGCGCGCGGATATCATGTGCGCGTCGCGGAAAGCGTGGCCGATGGTCTCGCCGCGATCGAGAGCGAAGCACCGGCTTTCGCCGTGATCGACATGCGACTCGGCGACGGCAACGGTCTCGACGTGATCGAGCGATTGAAAAACCGCCGACCGGAAGCACGCGGCGTGATCCTCACCGGATACGGCAATATCGCGACGGCGGTGACCGCCGTGAAGATGGGCGCGTTCGACTATCTCGCGAAGCCCGCCGATGCGGACGAAATCCACGCCGCGCTGATGGCGCCCTCCGGCGAGCGCGCGTTGCCGCCCGAGAATCCGATGTCCGCCGACCGCGTGCGCTGGGAGCACATCCAGCGCGTGTACGAATTGTGCGGTCGCAACGTGTCGGAGACGGCACGGCGATTGAACATGCACCGTCGAACGTTGCAGCGAATTCTCGCGAAGCGCGCCCCACGCTGAGTGATCGTCACAGTCGGTCGTCGAAGCAAGGGTCAGAGGTGGCCGTCAAAGACGAGTTCAGAGGTGGCCGTCAAAGACGGCATCGGGGTCCGCCAGGGAATGCAGCACTGACGCCGCCGCGCGGGCGAAGCGCAATGTCACGGCCTTTCGGCGCGCGCCGGCGAGCGGATGATGATTGGCTTCCCGCATGATCGCCGCGCCGAAGGCGTCGGCGACGATGAGGCCGCGATCCGGCGGCAGGATTTCCGATGGCACCGTCTCGGGAATCGCGAAGTAGAACCGATCGCAGAAATCCTCGTAATTCGGCCATTTCTGATCGGTTCGGAAATCCACGACGCTCGATTTGATTTCAATGATGACGAGACCGCCGTCCGGCGCGAGCGCGATGATGTCGGCCCGCCGACCATTGGCGAGGGTCAGCTCGGGAAGGGTGACGTGGCCGAGCTGCGCGAACAGACGGCGCACGCCGCGCTGGAGGCCGGAGGCCATCAGCGACTGGCGGCGATCGGGCGCCAGGATCGGTTCCCGCCCGGAGATATCACGCCCGGAGATCACGATGGATTTCTCGACGAGTGGCGAATCGGGGAGCGGCGAATCGGGGAGCGGCGAATGGGACATGGCGACAGGCTAAGCCAACAGGTGCGGTTCGCAACGCCATTGATGTCGCGGATGTGAGACAGTTGCGACTTTTAAGGAGCGCGCTCTAGCCGAGCCCGTTCGGCTTGGCTAACGTCTCGTCGCCTTTCAGCTTTCAGGGACATCTCATGGAGCGCGATCCGCTGCGCCTTGCCTGGACGACGACGCCGACCCGCCATCTTCTCGCGATCCTGCTTCTTGTCGCTGCGGGGGTGTTGCTGGTTCTGGAATTCAATCTCGTGCGCTCCCTGGTGGACGAGATCGCGCTCGGCGTGTCGCCTTCCGCGCAGCCTGCATTCCTGCCGATCGCCCTCGTCCTGCCCGGGGGAATTCATGCGGGCGCCCTCGTGTTGTTCGAGGGGTTTCCCCTCGACCCCGCGACGTTCCGTAAGGTGGCCATCGCCGCCGTTGCCGTCGTTCCCATGCTGATCGGCCTCCTTCTGATCGGTGTCGGCGTGATCATCAGTTCCGTGGGCACGCGCGTCCTGAGGCGTATTCGGACCATCGTCCTCAAGGCGGTGCTGCGCGCACCGCCCTCGGCCCGTGAGGAGACCGCAGAGGCGGCTTCCGTCGCCGGTGAGATTCTCGCTGGAGAAAGCGCGATCTTCGGCGCGGCGGTGATCCTGTCGATCAAGCTCGGCGGAATGATCGGATTGTCCCTCGCCTTCGTGCTCACGGCGGGTTGGAAGCTTGGCCTTATCCTTGCGGCAACGCTGGTCGTCGGCGCCCTGTTGAGCATTCGTCGCCTCAACACGCGGCTCGCCACGGCCGATGCCCGACGCCGCGAGGGCCGGTCGGTCGGCGACGTGTTCGCCGCCTTGATCCAACGTCTCCCGGCTATTCACGCCCATGGCACGGCGCCGCATGAGAACGAGGCCGTCAGCGCCGACATCGTCGGCGGCCATGTGCCCGTCGAGGCGCACGAGC
Organism: Microvirga sp. P4_G7; assembly: GCF_056401005.1. NCBI lineage: Bacteria > Pseudomonadati > Pseudomonadota > Alphaproteobacteria > Hyphomicrobiales > Methylobacteriaceae > Microvirga > Microvirga sp. P4_G7. The sequence goes on from NZ_JBFUKD010000023.1 coordinate 2,688, forward strand.
GCCGCCTCGCGGTGATCGAAGCGGCTGCATCGATCGTGCTCCTGCTGTGTCCTGTGGTGGTTCTTGCGCTCGGTGGTTGGGCCGGAATGGTGAGTTCCGGCACGTTGGTCGCGAGCGCGCTGGCTGCCGCCCTGGCGGCCTTCGGCGTCCGCGAAGTGGTGCAATGGCAGCGCGCGCTCGAGCGCGCGCGTCTCCTTTTGTCCGATGTGGCGCAGGGCATCGCCGCTCTGCAGACCCGTGATCGCCGCGCCTCCAAGGAACCCCTGCCGGTCGCCGGATCGCTCGTGGCGCAGAACGTCTCGGCGTACGACCCGGTGAGCGGGGGGCGCATTTCCGGCGTCACTCTCGACCTGCCCTATCCCTTCCACGCCGCCCTTGCGGGCGATGGGGATTCGGGCTCGCGGCTGCTCGCCGCGCTCATCGGCGGCCAGCTCGCGCCGTCGACGGGCCACCTGACTTATGGTGGTGCCGATCTGTCGGCTGCCGATCCGATCGCACGGGCGCAACGCATCGCCTATGCGGGCGAAACGGTCCTCCTGCCCGGAACGCTTCGGGACAACCTGGTCTATGGCGCGGAAGCGCAATCTGATCTCGATCGCCGCCTGGCCGAGGCGATCACCATCACCAAGCTCGACCGGCTGACCCATGCCCGCGGGCTTGGCTCGACGTTCAATCCCGAGCGCGAGCCCAAGCTCGGTGCCTCTATCGTCGAGGCCCGCCGCGCCGTGCAGACGGCGCTGGTGCAGGAAGGGCTCGATCGCTTCGTCGATCCCTTCGACGTGACCCGCTACAACCGTCATGCGACGATCGGTGAGAACCTGCTGTTCGGAAAACCGGTGGGCGACACGTTCCGCGAGGATCGCCTCGCCTCGCATCCGTTCATCCGCGCCATTCTCGAAGCGGCCGATTTGACGAAGCCCCTTGCGCGCATGGGGTTGTCCATCGCCACGAGCATGATCGAAATCTTCGCCGACATCCCGGATGGTCATCCGCTCTTCGAGCGTTTCGGCTTCTTCTCGGCGGCTGACAGGGCTTATTTCGAGGATCTCGTCGAGCGCCGCAACGAGAAACGACGGGCGACGTCCGGGCATGACCGGGAGCGTCTGATCGGTCTTGCTCTGCGCTACAACGAGAGCCGACACCGTCTCGGCCTGCTCGACGAGGCGATGCAGGACCGCATCGTCGCCGCACGCGCGGATTTCGCGCGCATGCTGCCGGTGAGCTTGCAGCCGTCGATCGAATTCTACGACGCCGACCGCATCTGCACGGCGGCGAGCGTGCAGGACAATCTGTTGTTCGGCCGCATCGCGTCGGATCAGGCGGGCGCCGAGGAATCCGTTCAGAACGTCATCCGGCGCGTGCTGACCGAGCGCGGTCTCGACGAAGGCGTGTCCCGGATCGGCCTGAACAGTCCCATCGACGTCCGGGGCGGCGATCTCACGCTGACCGAAATCGCCGCCATCGATCTGGTCCGGTGCCTGATCCGTGAGCCCGCGGTGCTGGTGGTGGCCCGCGCTCTCGACGGCCTGCCGGGACCGTCGGCCGACAAGCTTGTCGGCAACCTGCGTCGGGCGCTGGCGGGGCGGGGCCTGATCCTGGTGACGCCGGACATCTCGCCGGCGATGGACCAACCGCCGTTCGACGCCGTTATACGTTTTACGAGAGGCGAACCGTCGGTCGAGATGCGCGTTGCAACGAAAGAGAGGGCGATCGCATGAGGATTTCGGCGGCAGGATGGCTACCGTCCTCTCTCATGTGCGCTAGCGCACATGATGAGCTCTGCGGAATTGCCATGTATAGATCATCATGAGGGGTTCATCGTCACCCGACCTCTTGCAGGTCCGGTTCTGGGGAACCCGTGGGTCCACCACGGCGTCCGGTCCCCGATTCGTCGAGTTCGGCGGGCATACCCCATGCGTCGAGATCCGCTGCGGTGATCGCCTCTTCATCGTCGATGCCGGCACTGGCCTGTCCGCCTTGGGCGATGCCCTCGGCCAGGCCGCGCCGAAAGAAATCGACATCCTGCTCAGCCATCTCCATCTCGATCACGTCGGTGGTTTTCCGTTCTTCAAGCCGGTGGTGTTCGACAGCGACCGGGTCATCCGCACCTATTGCGGCAATCTCGATGGCGAGACCGCCAAGGACGCGCTGGAGCGGCTTTATTCGCCCCCGCTCTTCCCCATCCGCCTCGGGCAATTGCCGGCGCAGCTCGAGCATCACGGCTTCCACGCCGGCGAAACCCTGACCTTCGGCGACGGCGCCACCGTGCGCACCCATCCGTTGAACCATCCCGGCGGCGCCACCGGTTATCGCTTCGACCATCGTGGCCGCGCGGTCTGCTACATCAGCGATCTCGAACATTCCGATCCCTGGCCCGACCCGGCCCTCGCCGCGTTCGTGCACGGGGCGGACCTGATGATCTACGACGGCATGTTCTCGGAAGCCGAATACACGCGCTGCGTCGGCTGGGGCCATTCGACGTGGCAGAAGGGCGTCGATCTCTGCCGGGCCGCCGACGTCAAGTCGCTGGCGATCTTCCATCTCTATCCGGGCCACGACGACGTCTATCTCCGCGCCGCGGAAAAGGACATGCAGACCGTGATGCCGGAGGCGTTCGTGGCGAGAGAACGCCAGAGCGTGACCTTCGCCCCTGCCGACAAGGGCAAGCCAAAGGGAGCGAAGAGCGCCGCCGACCCCAAGAAAGCGACCGTCTCGACCGATTTCGCGACCTGACAGCGGCGAGTGAGCTCCCGAAAGCCTCATCCTGAGGAGCGAGGCTCGAACGATCGTCATCCCCGGCGACGTCATGGCCGAGCTCGTCGGCCACCCCGATCAGGAAATCCGCCGCACCTCCCAAATCGAGGTCACCGGGACAAGCCCGGTGAAGGGGGTGGGGTTACAATCCTCCACCGCTGTCATGGCCGGGCTCGTCCCGGCCACCTCGATCAGGAAATCCGTCGCACCTCACAAATCGAGGTCACCGGGACAAGCCCGGTGATGACAGTGGGAGAACGCGGCGTCCCCCGGCGCACCCCTCCGTGTCATCCCCGGCGAGCGAAAGCGAGGGAAGGGGACCCATCGTGATCCCGACTTCGTATGCGCCACGGTGCGGCGCTATGGGTTCCCTTCCCCTACGACGGCTCCGCCCTCTCCGGCCGGGAATGACAGTGAGAATTGGGAAATGCCGGGAAAATAGGCATCTGTTCAATTGATACGAAATAACGTACAGAATCATCCTTGGCGGTTCCGATCGGGAGCCCCGCGGGACGGATGGTCTCCGCGTCGTTCGCTCTCCGGGGATACAGATGATCGATCAGCACGCCGCCGACGCCTTGCCCAGCGCCGCCGATGGAACGTCGCCTCCTCACGGGCTCGCCGACACCACCCCCACGATCGCCAATCTCGACGGCGACATGATCGTCCTCACGACGGCCGGAACGGTGCGCCTCGACCAGGGGACGCAGGCCATCGTGACCGATCCGGACGCGGATCCGCGCTATCTCACCGTCTATTTGTGGGACCCTGCGGCGTCCGACTCCCTGGGAATCGACACGAACGGCACCGGTATCACCTTAAGTAACGAGCAAAATGGAGTGAGCGAGGTCAGGATCGATGGCGACCTCATCGCGACGTTTTCAGGCGGCGACGATACATACATCTACATCACCCTGACCCCCGCCGCGACGATGGACGACGTTCAAAGGCTGGTCAGGGCCATCACCTATACAAGTACGGTGACGAACCCGACGCAAGTCGTCAGGAACTCCATCGAGATCGAACTCACGGATCGGAGCGGCGACACCGCCTATGCCTCTGTCGACGTGGTGGTCGCACCCGCCGGGACACTGGTCTTGAGTGGCGAAGCCGATGACTTGGCCGGAACCGGCGCCGACGACCTTTTCATCGCTCGCGGGGCGGATCTCGACGACGGCGATCAGCTCACGGGCGGAGGCGGAAGCGACACGCTGAGACTTGAGGAGGGCGGCGACTTCGATCTGAGCACGATTGCGCTGACCGGCATCGAGACGATCGAGGGAACAAGCGCCTATGATCGCATCACGATGTCGGCGGCGCAGCTCCGTGATTTGGCGCGCATCGACGGCCACGGCGGGTTCGATTATCTTCGCATCACAGGGACAGCCGCCGATCCCAATGTCGACCTCAGAGCGCTGGATATGGTGGACGTCGACCGTATCGAGCTGATGTTCGACGGCGCGCGGATCGTCCTCGACGATCGCGACACGGCAATGCGCGTCTACGCCTACGAATCGAGCGGCGACCAACTCGTCCTGACGAGCGGCGTTCTCACCGCGCAGGAACGGGAAGTCCTCCACCACCGCGGCATCGATTCGATCGAGAATAACGGTTTGACGACGACGCGGGTCGCGCCCGTCATCGCCGGCCTCGGCGGCGATCAAGTCGCGAGCAACGGCAGCACAGCCGTTCATCTCGATACGGGAACACAAGCCGACATCACCGACGACGACGGCCTTCTCGGCTCGCTCGTCGTGCGCGTGACGACGCGCACGAGCGCGACCGACATCATCGGCATCGATACCAGCGTCCATCCCGGCGGCGACAGCGTCGTTCTTCTGTCCGGCGACCTGCACAGTGGCACCACGGTCAACATCCTCACGGCCGGCGGACAATCGATCTACATCGGGTATATCGAGTACCATCCCGACGCACCGTCCGCTCTCGCCATTGAGTTCACGGCCGACGCAACGCCGGAACTCGTCGAAACGCTCATCCGCAACCTCACCTACCGCAGCACCGCGGGGGATCTCGCGCAGGATCTCACCATTGAAATCAAACTCGCCGATATCGGCGGGCGCACGACGGTCAAGACGACGACGGTGCTGGCGAGCGTGGGGGATACGTTCGTTCTGACCAGCGGCGCCGACAGTTTCACCGGGACGGGCTCGAGCGACGTCTTCACGACGAATGTGGCCCATCTCAGCGCGGGCGATGTTCTCACCGGTGGCGGGGGTAACGACACGCTTCAGCTCGTGGGCGGCGGCGAATTCTACCTCCCCGGAATCACCTTCACCGGTATCGAGACGATCCTTGGTTCGCTCGCCGATGATAGCATCGGCATATCAGCCGCTCAGCTGCAGAACGTGACGCGCATCGACGGGGGCGGGGGCGATCATGATGACCTCATGCTCCTCGACGGCACCGTCAGCCTCGTCGGCAAGACGCTCGTGGGAATCGAAACGATCTTCTTGAGCGAAACGACACGGAATCTCACCGTCGGCGATGCGGCGACAGCCATGCTGGTGAACGGCACCGAATCCTATTGGGATACGTTGACCGTCGCGAGCGGCACGCTCACTCAGGAGCAGCGTGCACTGATCCATCGCCACGGCGTCGACACGATCGTCGCAGGCGGCGTGACGACCACGCATATCGCGCCGCAAACCGCGAACCTCAATGGCGACGTTCTCGTCGTGGCCGATGGCGCCGCCGTTCATCTCGACAGCGGCACTGCAGCGGTGCTGTCGGACGACGACGGCGCGATCTCGGTCTTGAGGGTCTCCACGCGATATCGGTTCAATGATGACGATTACTTCGGTGTCGATACGCTCGGTGGCGGCATTCAGCTGGAGAACGGTCTCAATCAAGGCAGTATCGTCACGGTCGACGGAACGGCGATCGGTCATGTCGAAAACCCGTCGAACGGCCAATCGTCTCTCGTCATTCGCTTCTACGACGACCCGACGATCACCGGTCAGGTGGCGAAGGTGGAAAAGCTCATCCGGGCACTCACCTACCGCAATGCGTCAGGCAGAATCGACGAGGCGATAGACATCGCCATCGACCTGACGGATATCGGCAATCGCACATCGGCGCATATCGTGACGGCGGCACCGCCGAGCATCATCATGCTGACGGCGGGCGTGGACAACCTCACCGGCACCGCGGGCGACGACGTCTTCTCCGCCAGCCAGGCGCAGGTCAATGACGGCGACGTCGTCGTCGGCGGAGGCGGTAACGACACGCTGGAATTGCGCGGGGGTGGCTTCTTCTTCCTCTCCGACATGAACTTTTCCGGCATTGAAACGATCACCGGGTCTGACTTCGGCGACACGTTCGTGTTGAACGCCGCACAACTGAACGATGTCAGTCACATCGACGGCGTCGCACAACCACAAGAGAGCGACGCTCTCCAAATCTACGGCACGACGATCAGCCTCGTCGGGAAGACGATCAGCAACATCGATTACATCACGCTTGGATCGGACAATGCCGTCGTCACGGTGGACAGCAGGGCCAAAGCCATGCTGATCAACGGATACCAATCGCAAGGCGACCACCTCAATCTCGTCGGCAACGACAGTCTCACCGCGCAGGACATCGACGACCTCCACGTTGGGGGAATCGACAAGATTTCCGTGAACGGCACTGTTCTCTCCGAACGCCACGCTCCCGTCATCGGCAATCTCGGCGGGGATCAAGCGGCCGCGGTCGCCGGCAACGCGGTGAGGCTCGATACGGGTGCGCTCGCTACGATCGCGGACGACGACGGCGCGATCAACTTCATCACCGCCAGAATCACGACCCGAGGAAACCCTCAGGATGAACTCGGCCTCGATCTTTCCAATGGTCTCTCGCGACCGGGCGGCGAGGTTCTGATGAATGGCGGCGTCGCGATTGCAACAATCACGGAATCGCCGGGCTTCGCGTTCAATTTGAGCATTTATTTCCTCGCGACGGCGACGATACAGGACGTGGAGAAGGTCCTGCGCTCACTCACCTATCGCAATGTCAACGGGCATCTCGATCAGAATCTGGAAATAGAGGTCAGGGCGTACGATCCAGGCGGGCGCTTTACGGCCAAGACCGTCACCGTCGTCCCGGGCGGAGTCGATCCCGACAACACCGCGCCGACGGACATTCGGCTTGGCGGCGAGACCGCGCGGGAGGTTGCCGAAACCGCGCTCACCATCGGCCCCCTGAGCGCCGCCGATGCGACTCCGGGCACCGCGCCGGTCACCTTCGTGTTCGACTCTTCGGCGGAAGGCGGCGGCAATGCGGGCGGATTGTTCGTCATCGAAGCCGGCACGCTCAAGGTCGCCGCCGGCCGCGCGCTCGATTACGAGGCGCTCGCCGCCGGCCACAAGTTCCACACGGTCCACGTGAAGGCCACGGATTCCGATGGCGGCGTCAGCGCGACGCAGGCGCTCAAGGTGATGGTGTCCAATGTCAACGAAGCGCCGCGCTTCAGCGGGTCGTCGGCTGCGACGGTCGTCGAGAACGTGGCGGGTGCGACCGTCGCGACCCTGTCCGCTGCCGATCCCGACGGCGACCCGATGACATATTCCATCGCGCCGAACGGCGATCCGAGCGGCAAGTTCGAGATGGTCGGAACGACGCTCAAGCTGAAGGCGGGAATCGGCCTGGACTATGACGCGCCGAAAAAATCCTTCGCGGTCACGCTCCGCAGTTCGGACGGCAATCTGACCGACGACCGGGTTTTCACCATCGCAGTCGCGAACGACACGCGCGACGACGGCACCGGCCGCGCCGACAGGATCGTCGGCACCGCCAGCGACGAGACGATCGCGGGCGGGCGCGGCAATGACCGACTTTCGGGGCAGGGAGGCGACGACGTCCTGATCGGCGGGGCGGGCAACGACACGCTCACCGGCGGCAGCGGGAAGGACGTCTTCACCTTCACGATCAAGCCGAACGCCCGCACCAATGGTGACAAGGTCGTCGATTTCGACCCCACGCGCGACAGGATCGCCTTCGAAAACGCAGTGTTCAAGGCGCTCGGCAAGGCCGGCAAACTCAAAAAAGCGTTCTTCACCATCAGCGACGACGGCCAGGGCACCGCGAAGGACGGCAACGACCACGTGATCTATGACCGCACGAGCGGCGCGCTCTTCCACGATGTCGACGGCGCGGGGGGCAAAGCACCGGAGATGATCGCCATGCTCAGGAAGAACCTGAAAGGATTCGACGCGAGCGACCTTCTGGTGATCTGACCAGGCCCGCGCTGCGGCCCGCGCGTGTCATTCCCTCATCCCCAGCTGTCATCACCGGGCTCGTCCCGGTGACCTCGCTTCGTGAGGCGCGGCGCCCAGCCGATCGGGGTGGCCGGGACAGGCCCGGCCATGACGGTTGAGGGTCGGCCGGTTGAGGATCGATCCCGACACCCGCTTCGCACCGAGAAGGCCTCGCACCAGAACACGCGACGCAATCCCGATTCCCCTTTTGCCGATCACGCTCTAAGGTGCGGGCCGTCAACCGAAGCGGGCCTGTCCATGTCGCCTCCCCTCATCGTGACCGGCGCCGCCGGTTTCATCGGGTTCCACGTGGCCGAGAGGCTGCTCCGGGATGGCCATGCGGTCGTCGGGGTCGACAATTTCACGCCCTATTACGACCCCGCGCTGAAGGAGGCGCGGTTCGCGCGATTGACCGGACACCCCAATTTCATCGAGGCGCGCCTGGATCTCGCGGATGCGGGAGCGACGCGCGCGCTCTTTCAGCGCCATCGGCCGCGCCACGTGGTGCATCTCGCCGCGCAGCCCGGCGTGCGCTTCGTCGATCCGCAGCCTTATGCGACCTCCAACGTGGTCGCCTTCCTCAACGTGCTGGAATCGTGCCGCCATGGCGACGTGGACCATCTCGTCTACGCGTCGTCGAGTTCGGTCTACGGCGCCAATCGCAAGCTTCCGTTTTCCGAGCACGACAGCACCGAGCATCCCGTCAGCCTCTATGCGGCGACGAAGAAGGCCAACGAGATGATGGCGCATTCCTATGCGCATCTGTTCGGTCTGCCCGTGACGGGCCTGCGTTTCTTCACGGTCTACGGACCATGGGGACGACCGGAAATGGCGGTCTATACGTTCACGCGCGCCATTGCCGAGGGTCGGCCGATCGAGGTCGCGAATGCGGGCAAGGTCTGGCGCGATTTCACCTACGTGGACGACATTGTCGAAGGTGTCGTCCGCGTGATCGATCGTCGGCCCTCGGTGAATCCCGCGTGGAACGCGAAAGCGCCCGATCCGGCGACGAGCGCCGCGCCCTATCGCCTCTACAATATCGGCAACGACAATCCGGAAGAGCTCAACACGCTGATCAGCCTGATCGAGCAGGAACTCGGCATCAAGGCCGAGCGCATCGAGCGACCGCTGCCGCCGGGCGACGTTCTCGAAACCCGGGCCGATGTGAGCGACCTTCGTCGCGATGTCGGCTTTGCACCGCAAACTTCACTCGCCGAAGGCGTTCGCCGCTTCGTGGCGTGGTATCGGGAATATCATGGTCTCTGAACACCTTCTTCTCGCCCCGCTCGCGTCCGCGATTCTGACGGTCGTGCTGATCCTTCTGTTGAAGCCGCTGCTGGTGCGCTACGCGCTGGCGCGACCCAATGCGCGCTCGAGCCACAACGTGCCGACGCCGCAGGGCGGCGGCATCGCGATCATGGGGGCGCTCGTCGTCGTTCTCATCGCGGCGGCGTTTTTCACGCCCTGGTCGCCGCCTTGCGATTGCGGGAACGGCCTGTCCGGAATTCTGTCGTTCCTCGCGCGGCAGGAATTGGCGGTGGTGTTCGTCGCGGCGATCCTGCTCGCCTTCGTGGGCGCGTTCGACGATATCAAACCGCTTCCCGCGCGCTCGCGCCTCGCCCTGCAATTCGTCGCGGTGACCGCGATCATCCTCGTGACGAAGATGCCCGGCCGGATTTTCCCGGCCGACATCATTCCGTCCTTCATGGAGACGGGACTCATCATTCTCGGTGGCGTGTGGTTCGTGAACCTCGTCAACTTCATGGACGGGCTCGATTGGATGACGGTCGCCGAGATGGTGCCGATCACCGCGTTCTTCACCTTCATGGGAGTCTATGCGGTGGGTCCGGCGATCGGACCGGCGGCTCTCGTGGCGGGGGCGCTTTGCGGCGCGCTCGTCGGTTTCGCCATCTTCAACAAGCCTGTGGCGAAACTGTTTCTCGGCGATGTCGGCTCGCTGCCCATCGGGTTGATCGTGGGATGGCTGCTCCTCATGCTCGCGGGCGCCGGCGCGCCTGTCGCCGCGATCCTGCTGYCGCTCTACTATCTGATGGACGCGACCATCACTTTGGTGCGCCGCTTCGCGCGCGGCGAGAAAGTCTGGGAGGCGCATCGCAGCCACTTCTACCAGAAGGCGACGGATAATGGTTTCTCGGTGATGTCCGTCATCGGCCACGTATTCGTGGTGAACCTCGTTCTCGCCGGACTTGCGACGGTGACGCTGTTCTGGCCGTCCGTGGCGACACAGATCCTCTGCCTCGTCGCCGGCGTTGGCGTGGTGAGCGTCTTGCTGATGCATTTCTCGCGTCCGCGCCTGGTCGTCGCCCGATGAACGCGCCGCTGATCGCACTCACGGGCGCGACCGGCTTCATCGGCCGCTATCTGCTGCACGACCTGACACGCCGCGGCTACCGCGTGCGCGTTCTGCTGCGCCGCCCGTCGGACGTTCCCGAAGGCGCCGCAAGCGCCGTCATCGGGGATCTCGCGACGCCCTACAACATGGCGGCCGCGTTGCGCGACGTGGACGCGGTGATCCATTCCGCCGGCATCGCACATGCCATGTCGGGACGCCCGGAAGACGATTACCGGACCATCAACACGGATGCGACGCTGGCGCTCGCACGTGCGGCGGAGCGCGCCCACGTGAAGCGCTTCGTGTTCCTGTCCTCGATCCGCGCGCAGAGCGGGCCGGTCGCCGATGGCGTGCTGACCGAAGACGACGCGCCGCAGCCGACCGACGCCTATGGCCGCTCGAAGCTCGAGGCCGAGCGCGGACTTTCCGATCTGCCCATCGATTGGGTCGCTCTGCGTCCCGTCCTCGTCTACGGACCGGGCGTGAAGGGCAACATGGCGGCGCTCATGAGCCTTGCCCGCTCGCCGTGGCCTTTGCCTCTGGGGAGCCTGAAGAGCCGCCGTTCGATGCTGGCGCTCGACAATCTCGCAGGCGCCGTCGATACGGTGCTGCGGGCTCCGGGAACGATCCGCCGGCCGTTCATCGTCGCGGATCCCGATCCCGTCACGGTGCCAGAAATGATCGCCGCGCTGCGCAAAGGTTTGGGACGCAAGCCCGGCCTCGTCCCCTGTCCGGCATTCGTGTTGAAGGCCGCGGCGGAGTTGACCGGGCGCGGCGAGGCTTATCAGCGGCTCGCCGGGTCGCTCATCGCGCGCCCGGAAGCGCTCATGCGCTTTGGCTGGACACCRTCGGTTCGGACTCCGGAAGGGCTTGCGGCGCTGGCACAGGCGGACCCCGGCGCTTGAATTCGGGGATCGCATCCTCGAACACCCGCTCGGCCGCCGCCCGATCGCCCGACTTCAGGGCCCGGCGCAGACCGTCGAGCCATTCGGAGACCTTGGCGCGATCGGCGAAGACGGGTTTCGCCGCCATGACGCCGTCGATGCCGATTTCCGCGCGCGGCTCCTCGCGTGCAAACAGAATTTCGTGCAGCCGCTCGCCGGGGCGCGCGCCGGAAACCTGGATGTCGATATCTTCGCCGGGCTCGTAGCCGGCAAGCCGGATCATGCGTTCGGCGAGTTCGTAGATGCGCACCGGCTGCCCCATCTTGAGCACGTAGACCGATKCGCGCTCGTCGCTGTTGGCGCCCTGTCCGAGCGCCCGCCCTTCGTGGTCCGCGTGCGAGGCGGACGTGAGCACGAGATCGGCGGCTTCCCGCGTMGTCATGAAATAGCGCACCATGTCGGGATGCGTGACGGTGACGGGCCCACCGCGGGCGATCTGCGCTTTGAATTTCGGCACCACGGAGCCGACTGAGCCAAGCACGTTGCCGAAGCGCACGGCGATGATGCGCGTCGCGCCTCCGCGGCCCATGAACTCCGCATCGAGCGCTTGACCGTACATCTCCGCGAGTCGCTTGGTCACGCCGAGCATCGACACGGGCTCGATGGCCTTGTCGGTGGAGATCACGACGATGGCGCCGGCGCCCGCTTCGACGGCCGCATCGGTGACGTTCACGGTGCCGAAGACGTTCGTCTTGATGCCTTCGGTCCAGTTTGTTTCGAGGTAGGGAACATGCTTCAGCGCGGCCGCGTGGAACACCACGTCGGGGCGGAAATCGCGCATCACCTGAAGCACGCGCTCACGGTCGCGAACATCCGCGATGACGCCGTCGACGCGCGTGTCGCTGGTGAGGAGCGTCGGGTTCTCGAGAATCTGGTGCAGCGAAGGCTCGGAGCTTTCGAGAACCATCAGATCGCTCGCGCCGAAAGCGACCGCGCGGGTGCAGATTTCCGAACCGATGGAGCCGCCGCCGCCGGTGACGAGAACGCGCTTGGCGCGGATGAAGTTTTCGAGACGCACGCGATCGATCTGCACCGTCGGGCGTAAAAGAAGGTCCTCGATTTCGAGCGGTGCGAGTTCGGCGTCGCGCATGCCCTCGCCGATGCTGGTGACGCGCACGAGCGGCAGACCGTGACGGCGCGCGCGGGCGATCAGCTTGTCGGGCTGTGCTTCCGGAACGAGGGCGCTAGGGGTCGCGACGAGGCGGCGGATCGGCGTGCCGCGCTCCTGGAAATCCAGCACCACCTGATCGAGATCGGCGAAGGTGCCGAGCACCGGCACGCCGCGGATCGATTGGCCGAGATCATCGTTGCGGTAGGATAGAACGCCCTTCGGCTGCATCTTCTTGACGGTGCCCGATTCGATGGCGCGCAAGATCAGCTCGATGTCGCTGCCGCGGCCGAGCAGCAGGGTCGGCACATTGGCGTCCCGCTCCAGCACATTCCGCGAGCGTGCGTATTTCACATAACGGAAGGCCAGGCGGGGTCCGCCCAGCAGGAACATCTGGATCAGCCAATAGAGGGCGATCGTGATCTTGCCGAAGAAATAGAAACCGAAGAGCTGCGGCGACACCAGGATGTAATCGGTGACGAGAAGCACGAGGGCGAGAACGCTCGAAGCCCGGAAGATATTGAACAGATCCGGCAGGGAGGCGAAGCGCCACTTCGAGCGGTAGAGCTGAAAATACCAATAGACGCCGCCGGCGACGATCAGGAACGGCGGCAGGAACAGGGGGAGGTGAGCCAGCCGCTCCGAGAGCAGCCAACCGTCGAAACGCACGTAGAAGGTCGCGAGCACCGCCACGACGGTCATGATCAGATCGTGCGCGACGATCAGCATTTTCTTGAGAAGCTGTCGGTTCATAGGCTCTGCCGGATGAAGGGCCGGGTATCCGTCGCGTTCGGCGCTTTGTCAAATGCCAGCGGTCGACAGGGGCGTCCGGAGGGGGCCGCCACGGGCGATTTTGGGGTCAGAACGGCCTGGAGACGGGGTTTTCGGCGATGATGACCGGCCTGCCGTCGTCCATCATGACGCGGGCCACGATGCCGAAGCTGTCCGCCAGATGCGGCGGTGTCAGGACGATTTCGGGTGCTCCATGAACCCGGACGGTGCCTCGATCCATCAGGACGATCGCGTCGGCGTAACGGGCGGCGAGTGTGAGGTCGTGGGTGATGGCGACGACGACGGCCCCGGCCCGGGCATAGGAGCGCAGCACGTCGAGGACGAGGAGCTGATGGCGCGGATCGAGCGCCGCGATCGGCTCGTCGACGAGCAGGACGGGAGCCTTTGTCGCGAGCGCCCGGGCGAGGAGAACCCGCGCCCTCTCACCACCGGAGAGCTCGGTTGCCGGGCGGGTTTCGAAGCCCTTCAAGTCGACGGCGGCGATGGCCTCCTCGACCGCGGCGCGGCCGATCATCGGAAGCGAATCGGGCACCTCCCCATGGGGGAGACGTCCCAGGGCGACGACGCTCGCCACCGGCAACGGCCAGGCAATGCCGCCGCCCTGATGGAGATAGGCGACGGTCCGGGCCCGATCGGCTCCGCTCATGGCGGTGACGTCCCGGCCGTCGAGACGTACGGCCCCCTTCGCGGGGACGAGCAATCCGGCGAGGGCGCGCAGGAGCGTCGTCTTCCCGGCGCCGTTGGGGCCGAGAATCATCGTGAGCCGCCCCGATTCGAAGGCGAGGTCGACGGATCCGACGACCGTGCGGCCGCCGAGCTTCACCGACAGCGATTCGGCGTCGAGCCGGGTCATGCCGGGGTCTCCGAAAGCTCGGCCTTGCGCTTGAAGATGACCCAGAGAAAGAACGGCACCCCGAGCATGGCGGTGAGAACGCCGATCTTCACCTCGGAACTCGTCGGAATGAGCCTCACCGCGCAATCGGCGGCGAGGAGGAGCGCCGCGCCGACGAGACCGGCCGGGATCATCGTCCGCGCGGGGTCGTAGCCGACGAAAGGCCGCACTAGGTGGGGCGCGACGAGGCCGATGAACCCGATCGACCCGGCGACCGCCACCGAGGCGCCGGTGCCGATGGCGGCGGCGCCCACGATCGACAACCGCAGGCGGGTCATGTCGACGCCGAGGCTTTTCGCGGTGTCCTCGCCGAGCGCCAGCGCCCGCAGGGACGGCGCCGCAATCAGAAGAAGGACGCTCGCGATGAGGACGAAGGGCAAGGCCAGCATCACATGAACGCTGGAGCGATCCTCCAGCGAGCCGAGGAGCCAGAACACGATCTCGGTGACGGCGAAGGGATTCGGCGACAGGGAAATGGCGAGCGAGGTCGCCGCCCCCGCGAGGCTCCCGACGGCGAGCCCCGTCAGGACCAGCACGACGATGGTGGTGCTACGGCCGGCGACGAGGAC